>CAJXJM010000089.1 GCA_913054205.1 uncultured Rhodospirillaceae bacterium | reverse complement strand
TTATGAATTTGCAGAACCATTTATGCGTAAGCTCGAATGGCCGACGTTGTTTTGCCATCGCCTGGAAACCAATGCTGAAGGAAAAATTGTCAATTATCACCTTCGCATGAAGGATCATAAATGCGAAGCCGTGAAGTCATTTCATGATTTAAAGTTTACGGTATATGCCGCAGGAGATTCCTATAACGATACTTCTATGCTGGGTGAAGCAGATCAAGGCATTCTATTTTCAGCGCCTGACAATGTTATTGAAGAATTTCCACAATTTCCCGCCGTCACTAGCTACGCGGAGTTGCGGGCTGAATTTGAAAAAGCCAGCCCAAGATTTTAGTTTTGCGTAGTATTTAAGGCTGGATTAGCTATCTTCCAGCTCTGGTTCCAGCACCTTGTGAAGATGCACAATGACGTATTTGTAATGCGCGTCATCCACCTTTGTATGGCTGACACCTTTCCAGGCGATAAGTGCTTCGGCATTGTTTGGATACATGCCTACCCAAGTGAATTTCACTGGCATCAACAAAGTCAGTTCCGGCTGGATCTGAAACGACACCACCAAACACTAAGTGCAATAAAGTTTCTGACATTTTCTCACCAATTTGTTCTTGAGCTCAATACATAGGCTGTTACGTTGCCTTATCCGTATAAATAGTGTGATTCGTATAATGAACAAGCGATAACACGAAGAATCAAAGGAATTTATCTGAAATGATCGATGTTTACAGCTGGGCAACGCCAAATGGTCGCAAAATTCACATTATGCTCGAAGAAACCGGCCTCGAATACCAAGCCAATGCAGTGAATATTGGAAAAGGTGAGCAATTTGAGCCTGATTTCCTGAAAATTTCTCCAAACAACCGAATTCCTGCCATTCTTGATAGTGATGGCCCGGGAGGTAAATCAATCTCGTTGTTTGAATCCGGTGCTATTTTAATCTATCTCGCCGATAAAACTGGGCAATTCCTCCCCGAGGAACCACGTGCAAAATATGAAACCTTGCAATGGTTGATGTTTCAAATGGGCGGTGTCGGGCCAATGTTCGGTCAATCCAACCATTTTTCTCATTACGCCGTCGATAAAATCCCCTACGCCATTGATCGCTACTCCAATGAATGTAAACGGCTGTATGGTGTGTTAGATAAACGATTGGGTGAAGCTGAATATTTGGCAGCCGACGAATATACCATCGCCGACATAGCGACGCATCCCTGGGTACAGGGGTTCGAGCGCCGCGGCGTAGATATCGAAGAATATCCCAATGTTAAACGCTGGATCGAATTAATTCATCAACGCCCGGGCGTAATTCGTGGCACTGAAATACTGGCAAATGAACGGTCATACGGAAACTTCAATGCCGAAGAACGCGAGATATTGTTTGGTAAAACTCAGTTTCAGAAACGTTAAAATATAATTTATCCGCAAGATCGCTTGCTTTTCTTCGACTTCTAGGGGATATGTCCTTCACATTAGTTAGACGCATTACATTAGATTTGTGTGATTAATAGTAAGTTCGCAGATTAATATGGTAATTTATGGTAATGTGTGCGTTGTTACGATCGAGCTATCACATCGTGTGAGGTGAGGAATAAAATTGTTAGAGGAAATAATTATGACTACCGGTACTGTTAAATGGTTTAACCCAGCAAAAGGTTATGGTTTCATTGAGCCTGAAGATGGCGGCGCAGATGCGTTTGTTCACATTTCCGCTGTAGAAGCAGCTGGATTAAGCACACTTAATGACGGGCAAAAAGTCTCCTATGAGCTTAAGCCAGGCCAAAATGGAAAATCTTCCGCAGAAGAGCTTTCTATCGTCGAATAACTTCGTAAGGCACCGCACCCAACCATAGTTGGGGCGAGTCCTTCTCCGCTACCGATTAAACATGAATCTGGGCAGCCGCTTAGGTTCGTGTCCTATTCATATGGAGGCAGAGCTATGGCTCGCAAAAAATCCAAAAGCAAAAGCGCCCCATTCATGGTGTTCAATGTAAACTACGTAGATGGTATGGTGACCTCAAACAGGCGCGTATCAAGCGATCAACTCGACCAGTCCTTCGGAGATTCCATCCAAGACCTGGCTCGAACCGCCATTGAAAATCAAGACAACGAAATCGCCCAACGCTCAGGACAACGCCGGGCTAAAATTAAATCCATCACGCTGGTATAAACTCTGCGCAAATGGATCAGCCGATCCATCAACACCTGCTATTTTGAATTATTCTTTGAGAACGCTTTATTGCGCTTGTTTCATCATTTCGCGAGCAATAACGATCTGCTGAATCTGTGTGGTGCCCTCATAAATCCTAAACAGACGCACATCCCGATATAGCCGTTCGATGGGATACTCTGCGACATAACCTGCGCCGCCAAATATCTGGACCGCACGATCGGCAACTCTACCGACCATCTCCGAGGCATACATTTTTACGCAAGCCGATTCTAGAACAACATTTTCGCCGGCATCTTTTTTCTCAGCAGCGTCTTCAACCATGCAGCGCGCCGCATAGCATTCTGCCTGAGAGTCTGCCAACATCGCCTGAATAAGTTGAAATTCAGCAATCGGCTTACCAAATTGTTTCCGTTCCGATGAGTATTGAACGCATTCACGAATGAGGCGTTCTGCGACACCAACACAGACCGCACCTATGTGCATTCGACCACGGTCGAGTACTTTCATAGCCGTTTTAAAGCCCTGCCCTGGAACACCACCGATAATGTTTTCGGCCGGCACACGGCAATCTTCTAATATGACATCCGCGGTCTTGGTTCCATGTTGCCCCATTTTCTTGTCCGGCACGCCTATCGAGAGTCCGGGTGTATTACGATCAACAATAAATGCCGAGATGCCTCTGGCACCCGGCGTGTCTGGATCAGTACGCGCCATGAGCGTGAAAATATCAGCGCTTGGTGCGTTGGTGATAAAACGCTTTGAGCCGTTGATTATATAATCGTCGCCGTCTTTCTTGGCACTTGTTTTGAGCGATCCTGCATCGGACCCGGCTTCCGGTTCAGTGAGTGCAAAAGAGGCGATCAGTTCGCCGGTTGCAAGCTTTGGCAGATAATATTCCTTTTGAGCATCTGTTCCGTCGATGATGATACCCTGGCTGCCAATTCCAACATTGGTACCAAACACCGATCTAAAGGCCGGCGTCGTGCCGCCCAATTTAATCGCGACTTGGACTTCTTCGACCACGGATAGACCTAGCCCTCCAAACTCTTCGGGAATGGTCAATCCAAACATACCGAGTTCACGCATTTCTTCGACAATTTCTGCTGGAACCTCGTCATCTTCTTCGACCTTCGATTCCAACGGAACAAGCCGCTCGTTTACAAAACGCTCAACAGTGTCGAGCAAAATTCCAAATGTTTCTTCGTCTAAGGCCATTGATTTTGGTCCTTTTAGGCCGTTATTGAGTGGCGTGATGTGTCATAGCATGGGGCAACAAATTGATCATGCCAACCCTTTTGAGAACAGGATCGGCCAAACTAAATAATATTTTTCGAATATCTATAATCAGCCTGCCACCAAGGCTTTCACCAAAAAACCAGTTATCAATATCATGGTATGCAGCGGCTCCAGGACGGGTCATTGCGGCCTGATAATAAAAGTGTTTGAGATCGTCTGCCGACAGCTTAATGGCGTGCGTGCATTGGGGTCATATCCCGACGAGGATAACGCCGGTGACGTCATCTCCTTTCAGCAAGACCGCCAAACCCCTGGCGGATATTGTCCGCCGTATTGAAGACGAAGCCAACGTGGCGCTGGAGCGTCTTAAAGCACTATGACACTGCCGGGTCTTTAGCTTCACCACCGGATGATTTTTTATAATTGCGATCAACATAATTGCATAGATGATCAAGAAAGCTCGTGACCTCAAATTGCGCTGGATGATCTTCATTGACGCAGCTTGGCAACGGCTCAGAGCGCACATCCCAATTTGGATTATAAAAAAACGCCGAAATATAGCGCTCTTCTTTCGGCGCGATAACTCGGTGAGGTGTCGCAATAAAACGGCCGTTGGTCCATTTTTTTAAAAAGTCACCGCTATTGACGATCAATGCATCCTCGACATAGTCCGCCGTCATCCAATCACCTGCCTGGGTTTTGACTTCTAAACCAGGCACCTTGGAAATGGGTAACATCGTAATAAAACCGTGATCGGTATGCGGCGAGATGCCAAACTGATTGTCCTCAGGCTTAGTTGCCGGGTAATGCACATTTCTTGTCAGCCAGGTCGGATCAGTGAATAGCTCATCGAAGTAATCCGACGGTAGGTCCAGCGCCAGCGCATAGAGCGGTAGCATGGAGTGCCCCAACGCCTCCATTGCAGCATAATATTGCAGCATAACAGTTTTGAAATCCGGCAGAATTTCGGCGCTCGGCCATTTGTTCGGACCGGTAAACCGCCTACCCGCGATTACCGAGGGATGGTCTTCAGAACGGTCTCTCACAATCCGATAATTCTCATTGAGATCATATTGGGAGTTGTCGCCGGCATCTGCCGTTACATAGATCGTCGATTTAATCGGCACGTAGCCGGTAGTTCGCTCATCGACTTTAAGTTTGAGCTTCTCCTCCATCGGCAAACCGTGAAGCAATCGCACCTGCTCTATCGCGGCATCAATTAGATCACGGGAGATCCCATGATTGATGATGTAGTAAAAGCCGATCTCTTCCTGCACTCAACGAAGGCGCGCAGCGGTTTCAATTGCCGCCGCATTATCGCCGGCTAGGAACGGGCCGATATCGATAATAGGTATTGTCGCAGGCATTATGCCACTTCAAACAGGCCAGCCGCCCCCATGCCGCCGCCGATGCACATTGTCACCACGACATATTTAACGCCGCGTCGTTTGCCTTCGATCAATGCATGGCCGACCAAACGAGAACCCGTCATACCGTAAGGATGTCCGATAGCGATGCTGCCGCCGTTGACATTATATATATCGGGATCAATTCCGAGATGATCCCGGCAATAAAGAGCCTGACAGGCAAAGGCTTCGTTTAATTCCCAAAGACCAATATCATCGACTTTCAAACCATGTTGTTGAAGAAGCTTTGGCACCGCATAGATCGGACCAATTCCCATTTCTTCCGGCGCCGTACCGGCAACAGCCGTTCCCCGGAAAATACCCAAAGGCGCTAGCCCTTTTTTCTCGGCGAGCTTTTCGTCCATGAGCACGCAAGCTGAAGCCGCATCCGAAAGCTGGCTGGCATTACCCGCCGTGACTGCCCCGCCTTCAATAACCGGGTTTAATTCTTGCAAACTCTCCAGCGTTGTCTGAGGACGGTTGCCCTCGTCTTTTGTCAGCGTCACCTCCTCATAGGTGACTTCACCGGTTTCTCGATCTTTAACGGCTTTAACCGATTGCAAAGGCACGATCTCATCATCTAATCGGCCCGCTTCCTGAGCCGCGGCAGTGCGTTCTTGGGAACTCAAGGCGTAAGCGTCCTGATCATCGCGCGAAATATTATACTTATTAATGACAAATTCGGCGGTATCGAGCATCGGCATGTAGGCTTTGTCGGCCTGGAGAATTACATTTTCGTCTTCCTCTTCGCGGTACCATTTGAAATAGTCATTCTGGACCAGAGAAATGCTTTCCTGGCCGCCGGCGACAACGATATCCATGCCATCTGCAATGATCTGCCGAGCGGCGATGCCAATAGCCATCAAACCGGAGGCACATTGCCGATCTATGGTTTGGCCAGGCACGGTCTCTGGCAAACCAGCGGCAAACAATGCTTTTCGGGCAACGTTAGAGCCTGCCGTGCCTGCGCTCAGGACTGATCCCGCGACGACATCATCAACTTCAGCACCTTCAATTCCGGCGCGTTCGACCGCATGTTTAATGGCATGTCCCAGCATGGTTGGTGATTTGGTGTTGTTAAAAGCCCCGCGAAACGCTTTGCCAATAGGCGTGCGGGCGGTGGAGACGATTACTGCATTTTTCATTTATATACTCTGATCGTTTTTAGGTTTCGGTGTTGGCAATTTTTCGAGCGAGCTTGCGCTTGCCTTCAATATCCATACCACGCGCAATTTGTATACGTTGCGCTTGTGGAGAGCCAGCGCCATGCATCGATTCCGTCAAATAATTTACCGCGTTGCGGCCGAGGGTCATGTTCTCGATCAGGCGCAGAATTTTCATGCGATCTTTCACCGTCGCGCTATCTTTACCGGCGAGATATTTCTCGAGTAAGGGGCCGGTCTCCGGGTTCTCCAAATCTTGCTCGGATGGCATGGTCACCATCAGCCCGCCTGCAATATCCTGAGCGAGACGGGAAATTTCATAGGGGAATCGTGTGACATTTTGCTTGCACACATTGGCCAGCATATCGTCATTCATCCAGGCCCCGGAGGCCAATGGTTTGGCTTCATGGGCAGACGCCAAGGCAGAACTCCGAATTGTTTCATTGAGATGCGTCATTTCCACAAGTTTGTCTTTGATGTGAGATACATTCCCGACGCCATTTAGATCAGCGATCTCGGCAGTGGCACCGATCAACACATCGCCAACACCCGATTTACAGATGTAGCTGCAGCGATGATAGGTCGTGAAACGCTCAACCAACGTCGCCGCGAATTCAAATTCACCGTCCATGAAAATCCGGTGGTTAGGAATAAAGACATTGTCGAAAACAATAATTGCTTCCTGGCCGGCGAATTGAGCATTGCCGGCATCGATGTCGCCGGGCTCCATCGCCCGTGTGTCACAAGATTGCCGCCCATTGATGTAGGTAATACCATCGGCATGCGCCGGAATTGCACCGACGATGGCGTAGTCTTTATCATCTTCGCCCAACCGGATCGTCGGCATGACGATTAGCCAGTGTGAATTGAGGCAACCGGTTTGATGGAATTTGGCACCGGTGACAAAGACACCATCTTCATTGCGATCTGAGATATGCAGATATAAATCAGGATCGGCTTGTTGGTGGGGAGGTTTGCTGCGGTCTCCTTTGGCATCGGTCATCGCACCGCCAATGACCTGATTGCGCGTTTGCACTTGGCCTAAGAAATGTAGGAAACGGCCGTGATAATCTGTTTTATAAGCCTCATCCATGTCATAGGTGACAGAATGAAGCGCGTTTAAGGCGTCCATCCCGACACAACGCTGGAAACAGGTTCCCGTTCTTTGGCCAAGTTCGCGCTGCATGCGGCCTTTTTGCACGAGGTCATCGGCACTTTCGACGATATGGAGGAATCGGCTGACCCGGGTGTCGGCATAAGGTGACGGCGCAGTTGCTAAATCTGGCTTATCGAGCGCAATTTGAAAGGTTTCAGCCATCGCATTTACCGAAGGCCGAATGATTGGATGATCTACCGGCTCAAAAATCTTTTCGCCCATAAAATAAACCGTCAAATTCCGGCCGCGCAGACTGTTTATATAGTCCTCCGGCGTTTCGATGCGTTCTATACTGCCCCAAATTTCAGCGCCTTCTTCGGGATATGAAGTCTCGCTGTCATTTCGATGGGTATCCATTTTTTCATCTCCGCTTTGTTGCCCAATGATCATACGGTGAAAAGCACACCTATATGAAATATTTAAATGAACTACGCCTTATAATTTAAACTTATGGCTATTCCGCAGCCTGCTTCATTTTACTGCTGTCGACAAGCTCACCTCTGAGAACGCCCTGTTTATGCAACTTCTTCACAAGCCGGCGAAGTTCATCTCGAACAGCGATAAAGGAATTGCTCAATTGTTTGTGGCTTTGCCAGGCAATAGTGACCGGCCGCGGCATTTCAGGGTTGATGATCTTTTTCGAGAAAAACTCACCTATCGAATATTTTGCATAAAATGATGGCCAGGGGAGAACTGAATAGCCAAGCCCCTCATCCAAGAAACATTCAATCAAACGCCCGGAATCCTGATCGGCCTGAATGTCGAGTTCATAGCCGTAATCAAATGCAGCCTGAACCAAAGTATTGCGCGCATAATGCGGCTGGGTCGGCATAATCAACGGATGTTTGCAAACTTCCTCTAAATCAATCGGATCATCGCCCGTGAAATTTTCGTCAACCTTGCCGCCAAAATAAAGATGCTCGGTCATAACATGTTCGGCATCAACGCCTTCCAGAAGATGTCCATTCGGGATTAGCGCCAAATCTGCATGGCCTTGGGTTATCAACTCTGAAGTTCTGATACTCATTGATTCTTTGATGGTTATTTTTATATCGGGATGGGATTCGGCGACGGCTTTTACCAACGGTGCTGCCAAGAAAGGCGAAGAGGCTGACGCTAATGCGACAACGACTTCGCCCCGTGGTGTCTGGTTCATATTCTGAATATCGAGACTCGCTTGATCGACTTGTCGCAATATCGTTCGCGCATGCTCACCAA
>CAJXJM010000088.1 GCA_913054205.1 uncultured Rhodospirillaceae bacterium | reverse complement strand
AAAAACCGGACTGAAGACAGCCCGGCTTTTTGTCATTCAATAAGTTCTGGTTAGTCTTTCATGCCTCCCAAAATAATTTTTACAAATATCTGCGGCTTAAGAAATCCTTTGCCCCATTTTTCGTTTAGAGTTTTCAGTGGGTCAGCCGCAATCACCTGATCTGCCGATTTTCCGCCCTTGGCAGCCATTTTAATGGCGTCTCGAGCCTTGATAAGCATGTCGCGGTAGGCGACCAGTTGTTTCTTAGTGGCAAGCGGGCCGTGGCCTGGAATGATCTTTGTTTGATCATTGGCAAGACCAAGCGTAATGCCAGCGGCTGTAATCATGCCATCAATGCTGCCGCCATGTTCCACATCGATAAATGGGTAGAAGCCGTTGAAGAAAGTGTCATCGGTGTGGATGATATTCGAATTCACAAAATGAACGATGGAATCGCCATCGGTATGCGCTGGCGGCACATGTTTGATGCGAATGGTCTCGCCATTCAGATGGAAGGTCGCGGAATCATTAAAGGTGATGACCGGTAAAGCTATTTTAGGCGAGGCCGGTACGGTCATTTTGAAGGCTTTTAGAGGTTGGGAAACGCTCATGGTGGAGCGCACGTTTTCATGGGCTACGATGGTGACGCCCATTTTGCCGAGGTTTTCATTGCCACCGGTATGATCAAAATGCCAATGGGTATTGAGCAAAAAGCGAATTGGTTTGGCACTGATTTTTTTAACGGCAGCTAAAATTTTAGGTGTGAGCGGAGCAAACTGATCGTCAATCATAAAGACACCGTCCGCGCCGGAAACCACGCCGATATTACCGCCTGCACCCATCAGCATTGTGACGGCGCCGCCGACAGGAATGGTTTTAATTTTTACTTTCGAAAAATCTCGTTGAGCGAGAGCATCGCCGGAGCTGAACGAGAGCAGGGCGGTGGCTGTAATAGCCGCGCCTATGAAACGTCTTAAATTTTGAGTTAGCATTTTACTTTCCACCATCTTTTTAAATATTGCAGCAGTTTTAATAAGGCCCGTCATCAACATCAAACAAATGAAAAACACTTGTTGGTGATGGCAGGCGCACCGGCGATGCCGGATGCAGGTGGTCTGGGGTAAGTTGGTCTAAAGATGTGACGCCAAGCAAGGCCATTGCACTGGTTATTTCTTCTTCGAGAATTTCCAGAACCCGTTTTACGCCAGCTTGCCCAAACGCAGCGAGGCCGAATCCATAAAGCCTTCCAAGCCCAACGGCATCTGCGCCCAAGGCTACTGCTTTTAAGATATCTGTGCCATGACAAAATCCGCCATCAACGATGACGCTTGCATGATTATCAGCCGCATCAACGACTTCTGGAAGAACCTCTATGGAGCCTCTGCCGTGATCTAACTGTCGCCCACCGTGATTGGAAATATAAATAACGTCTACGCCGTGATCGACGGCAATCTTGGCATCTTCAGCCGTTGCGATGCCTTTGAGAATGAGGGGTAACTTAGTTTGTTTTCTGAGGCGCTCGACCACGCCCCAATTTAGCGCAGCCTGAAAATTTACGCCTGTGACGTGTGATCGCTGGGCTGGCGTGAAGCTTTTGACTTTATCTCTTTCACGGCGGCCATATTGAGCCGTATCAACGGTTAGGCAAAAGCCGGCATAGCCGGATGCCTCGACCCGCTTCACATGGTCATAAATCCAGTCATCATCGCCCCGGACATATAACTGAAAGATGAGATGTGCATTGGATTTTTCCGCGGCTTCCTCGATATCCGGGATCGCAACCGAGCTTTTAAAGATGCTGATATCAAATTCTGCGGCGGCTTTGGCCGCAGGCAACATGCCTTCAGGATCAAGTTGCTCAGCTGAGCCGATCGGACCAAGAATGACCGGTAGTCGCCTTTTTTTACCCAATAATTCTGCTGATGGATCGACGTTGGATACATCGTTTAGGACGCGTGGGCGAAACGCAATTTCTTCCAGTGATTGCCGATTTCGCAACATAGTTGTTTCGGTTTCCGAGCCGCCGGTGAGATAATCCCAATGTTCGCGTGACAATTTGTCATGCGCAGCACGCATGATCTCGCCAAGTGTTTGGATTTCTTCAATTGTCTTCGCCATGAGAATGCCCCAATTTTTAAAAAGCCATTAAATCGAATCGCGAATTGAATTACAAGTTCGCTTATATGAAGAGGCGCAGGACCGATTGTTCGCTGCTTTGAGCGATGCTGAGGCCGATTGTTCCCAATTGTTGGCGTGTCTGCAAAGTCAACAAATTGGCAGATTCTTCGTTCAAATCAGCGTTGGTAAGTTTTGCAGCCCCGGCTTCCAATTGGCTGATCAGCGTATCGACAAAATCCAAGCGAAGAGATATCAAACTGGCACTTGAGCCAAAGGTGGAAGCCGTCGACCGTAGCGTGCTCAAGGCACTGTCCAAATCGTTGATTGCTGCATCAACATTGGCGTCTGCAGCCCAGTTGGATACTGCCACGGCGATTGAAAGGCCAGACGCGTCGGACGCAATACCTGAAATGGTCAGCGTTGAACTACCATCTTCGCTGAACGTGACTTTCAGATTTCCGGGCGATCCTTTGATCAAATTGGTGCCGCTATAGGTCGCATCATTGGCTAAATTATCGAGTTGAGCCTTAAGATCGTTAAACTGAACCGCGGATTTAGAACGGTTGGTCGAGCTTGAATCGCTTTTTGCCGACAGCGCCAAACCTTTCATCTGTTCGACCAAATCATCGATTGCTTCGAGCGCATTTACAGCGGTTTCGGCACTGCTGACAGCTTGGTCAATATCGTCTTTGAGAACCTGAAGATCGGCTGCGCGATGGGTGAGGGAAGAGGCTGAAAAAAAGGCAACAGAATCGTCGATCGCGCTGTTAACCCGTAGCCCGGTCGAAAGCCTTTTCTGCGTTATCTCAATTGCTTGTGTCGTACGCTGCAATGCCAATAAATTTGTCCGTGTTGCAGCGGACAAGCTTATTTCGCCAACCATTTTAAACGGTTTCTCCGTTTATCCACACCTGAAATCTACAGCGATATCAATAACTTAACGCTGCTGCCAGATTACTTTTTCTAGTAACCTTGGCACCCTTTTTGGGTAATTACATATATTTAAGGTGTAATTGGAGCATAATTCAAGGGTTGGGCGTATTTTTTACTCTGCTGGGAGTTCCTGAAATCCAATGTCTAGCCAGTCTTCAATTGCCGGTTTGAGATTTTTGTAGGGCTGGTAGCCAGCTGTTAAAAGCGCCATTTTATCACCTTCTTTCACCACCATTGTCGGAAATCCGCTGACGCCAAGTTGTTGGGAAAACTGAAAATCGCTCTTGGTGTTTTGCTTCAGGTCATCCGAATTAAAATTCTCAGTGAAATCGTCGACATCAAGGCCAACCTCCGTCGTCAGCGCCTTGAAGGTTTCAAGGTCCGTTGTGTCTTTATTCTCTGAATAAAAACTGCGGCTGATTGCTTCATAAAATGGCAACAAGAGCAATGGGTTCATTTGGCGGGCGGTGACGACAGCGCGGCAGGCGGGCTCGGTATTGAGAACAAATCCTTCGCGATCAAAAAAATCATAGTCAAAAACGGCACCCGTTGCTTTGTTTACATCCTCCCAATGATGACGAATGTCGGCCTTGTAAGCGGCGCTCATCGGGAAGTCGTCATAGGCATGCAAGCCGCCGACAACAATTGAAAGCGGCGCATCTCCTTTAAAATCTTCATAAATAGATTTGAGCACCGGCGCAAAACCCCAGCACCAGGAACACATCGGGTCACCGAAGTATAAAATTTCTTTGGGCATTAATTATTCTCGGGCAGATTTACAGGATGCGCAGTTTTGGCCGACGTTTCCGAGCTTGCCTAGAATTTTTCAGGAAATTATTTCTTTTTACCTTTTTTGGCTTTTTTCTCTTTCTTGGCCTTTTTAGCTTTCTTTTCTTTCTTCACTTTGTTTTTGCCGTGTTGTTTGGCTTCTTCGCTGCGGCCGCCTTTTCCCAATTTTTCGGCGGGCTTACCAGCGAAGCTCGGCTTTTTGCCAGCAGCTTGGACATCACTTGGGGTGTAGCTCGTCGCAAAAATAAAGGCGAAAGCAATGAGGGCAATTTGGGCAAATTTTAAGACGGTAGAAATTTTTATTAGAGTTCCTCCAAAGGCGCTTAATTAGAATGCCATAATGTAAGTAATACTAGCAATTTTGTTTTTTAACTGTGCGCCGTGTCACACCAATTCATTATTTTTTCAAGCCGGACAATTCTTCCAACAGATCAATATAGCCAAAAAAATCCTGATCACCGCGACCGGTTGCGATCATAGCGCTCCAGTTTTGCCGAACCAGCGCCGCGACAGACAGGGGTACATTGCCAGCCTTGCCGGCCTCGAGAATCAGGTCAAAGTCCTTCGCCATCTGTTTTGCCGTAAAGGCTGGGGTAAAGTCGCGGTTCTTAAGGGTCTGCTCTTTGTAATGCACAACTGGTGACCCGACGGCACTGTTCTTGATGATCTCGATCATTTGATCCCAATCGAGCCCGCCGGATTCTCCGAGCGCCAAAGCTTCGGCCATCATGATCGCAGACACGCCAACCATCATGTTGATCGAAAGTTTGAGAAAACGCGCTTGTTCCTCTGATCCAATATAAAAGATTTTGTCTCCCATTGTCTCAAAAACGTCTTTGTTTCCTTCAAATTCTGCTTCGGGGCCTGACACAAGGATCACCAGTGTTGAGGCCTCGGCTTGAATGACAGTGCCATTTACCGGTGCCCGCAAATAATTCAGACCTTTGGCCTTAGATTCTTCAGCAATGCGGGCCGACAGCACCGGAGAAACCGTGCTCATATCGATGAACGTATTGCCGGCGCTTGCATTGGCGAAAATGCCATCTGGTCCGAGTGCTAAACTTTCGAGAGCGGGATCATCGGAGACCATTGTCACAACAATATCGGATTGTTGGGTGACTTCTGCGATGCTGTCGGTGCCAGTTGCACCGGCTTCAATCAGCTCTGCCATTTTTGATTTTGTGCGATTAAAAACTGCCAACGAGTACCCTTTTTTAGCGAGGTTCATCGCCATCGGGTGACCCATTTTTCCAAGACCAATCCAGCCGATTTTTTTCATAATATTACCTTTTATCTTATTGTTGTGCGTGCTGTTTAATGGGATATTCATGTAATCAAGTTATTAGTTTCATGGAAAGTGAATTCGTAAAAAGAAGGCTATTTATCTGAATTGCTATTGACCATGGCTGGCTTCTTGAGGAAGGATGTCCCTATATTTGATGGCTGGACTATTAAGATAAAGCCGCCGCGAAAGACTTCTCCAGGATAAGTATTTGAGAAAATCTAACGACCTTAGAATATATAGTAAATGTCCGCGACGGTGAGCGCTGGACAATCTATACGGACGCGCCGACCAAGGGCACTGGCATTAAAGAAGCAAAATCGCTTTTGGCAACGGGCGAGTTTGGTGCTGTTAAAGTCACCGAAGATCGCGGCCAAACTCAGGAAATTATCATTTTTGAAGAAGAAACTGCCAGCCGTCCAGAACGTGCGGTCGCCGTAACTCCGATTGATGAGGCTCCGTATTGTACCGATTTGGA
This sequence comes from uncultured Rhodospirillaceae bacterium, assembly GCA_913054205.1. Taxonomy (GTDB): domain Bacteria; phylum Pseudomonadota; class Alphaproteobacteria; order Rhodospirillales; family UBA2165; genus TMED23. Next base: position 2,782 of record CAJXJM010000088.1, on the reverse strand, counting down.
AGAATTTTATAGTTTCGATGCCAGGATCACAATAGGTCGATTGATGCGTCAACATCTTGATCAAGTTGGCATCACTGCCTCTGAACTCATCCACGACAATCTCAATATCCGCACCGTTATCCAGAACGATGAATTTTATCTGCAAATTCTACAAACCACCGCCAATCTGCAAACCAAAGGCCGGGATGAGAAACCAGCTGTCCGAATAGATTATTTAGAATCGATCGTGAAGCAAATGACCGATCGCGCGCAATTTTCCAGTGAATTGGCAGAGTTTGAGGAGATACTCGAACAGGGACATGCTGGTGATCTGGTCGCCGGGGTCGCTGCGAAAATTGCCGAAGAAAACCAGACTTTTTCCATTCGCGCTGTTCTCGCTGGATATTTGAGCGGCCAGGCAGATTGGGAGGGCAAACTGATATTGCTGCTCGATCAAATCGAAGCGGAGCCAGGCGATGAGGCGCTTCAATATATCGATGAGATAATTGCCGAAATATTCGATGGCTCTGAAGCGGTGCAGGAAATATTAGGCTATCAGCGCAATCTTGCAGCGGCGATGACAAGCATTGTTCAACTCGCTGCAGGAACTTATGAAATCAGTGAAGGATCGAATACGCCGCTTGAGCGTCTAAGTGCCGTAATGGCAAAGCACGAACTCAAGAAAACCCAGGAGATTATGCTTGATCGTGTCGGCCGTGCACTCGCTGGCGTCAGTCCATTGACAAAGGGAGATCGGTTCGAAGAACAGGACCCATTCCGGTCTTTGATGCGAATTTTAATTGGCCAGCGTGTTTTTACGAATAGTGGTCAATTGGCAGAAGCTGCGACGCTTAGAGCAAAAAGCGTTTTGAAGGAAGAAGGAGAAGACGAAAGCTACGAAAAGGCCATCGACAACATGATTTTTTTGTTGCCGACCATCGCGACAAAATTTGGCTATCTTCTTGATTTAACCGGAACTGATTATGGGCGGAGCAATGAGCAGCATGTGATCGCCAGTCTTTCCAATGTCTTGTCGGGCATCAACTCGGTCACGCAAATTGTTGAAAGTGGCGCTTCCGAAAGAGAGATGGTGATTGCGGCGGCCGGGATGCGGGATCGGCTGTTGGCGACAGAATTACCGGAAGAATGGCGGCTGCGTTTTGCCCGAAAAATCTATGACCTGTTGATGGCCTATAATTCTGGCGATTCTGATACGACTATTTCAGAAACGCCGGAAGTCCGACGCCAAAAGGCAGAGGCAATCTATGATGATATTGAAAAATCGCCCGAGTTTAAAATCCGCGAAAAAACGCGCAACGACAAAGACGCCAGCAAGAAAAAAACACCAATATCGGATGATTCACTCGCCCGCCGCGCCTTTGAAGCGGGAGAATATCTTTTTCTTGAGGGCGAAGACGGTGATGAAGCCTATCTTCTTCTCTCCGGTCAGGTAAACATCATTCGAAAAGTCGGTGAGGCAGAAATCGTTGTTGGCGAAATGGCCTTGATTGATGCAGAGCCGAGAATGGCCACCGCGCGCGCTGTCGCTGAAACGGTTGTAACCATAATTCCGAGTAAGGATTTAAAAGTTAGATTGGACCGCCTGGAGAAAACCGATCCCGTCATGCGTCGACTCGTTGGCATGTTCGTCCAGCGTATGCGTGATGCCCGCATTATCTCAATGGATTCTTAAGAGCACGAAATAAGGAATTGCAGACCCCCGTTTGCTTGTTATCATGCGGCAAATCGGAGCGGGGGAATCCATGAGCGAAACAGATATCACGATACCAGTTTTAATTATTGGCGGTGGACCGGTTGGTCTTGCTGCATCGATTGAGCTTGGGTGGCGTAATGTCGATTGTATGATGGTTGAGCGCCGTGATGGCTCGGTTGGTCATCCGAAAATGAACCAAGTTGGCAATCGGACCCAAGAATTTTGTCGGCGCTGGGGGCTGGGTCAGAAAGTTCGAGACCTCAGCATTCCCGAAGATTTTCCGCGCAATATTCACTTTCTCACCACAGTTACCGGCTACGAGCTGGGCCGCTATGAGTTCCCGGCGCGCCAAGACGTTGTTCAGCCCTATTCGCCGGAATTCATGCAGCGCTGTTCGCAAATTTGGTTTGATCCCTTGCTCCGCGATTCTGCAGGCGAAATGTCCAATGTTACCCAGCTTTTCAATACGCGATTAGATTGTTTTGAACAGGATGAAGATGGCGTCGCGGCTTTTGTGATAGATGAAAACAGCGGTGAAGAAAAAATCATCCGCGCTCAATATATGTTGGCTTGCGATGGTGCAGAAAGTGAAATTCGGGAACAGCTCGACATCGATTTGATCGGCGAGCACAGCATGAGTTTCAATATCAATGTCTTTTTCAAATCAACTGACCACGATGCGCTGTTTCACAAAGGCCGCGCTACGATGCAGTGGATGTTTAACGAAGATGGCATGTGGGCTGATATTGTCTCAATCAATGGCAGGGAGTTCTGGCGTCTCAGCATTATGAAACTGCCGCTTGGAACCGAAATCACTGATGACGAGGCGGCGGACTACATCCGCGAAGCAGTCGGAAGAGATTTTGAGTTTGAAATTCTCTCAGTTCTACCATGGATGCGCAAACGCGTGGTTGCCGATCGTTATGCCGTTGGGCGGGTATTCCTGGCCGGTGATACAGTTCATCAAATGTCGCCAACGGGTGGCTTTGGCATGAATACAGGAATCGGTGAAGCTGTTGATATTGCCTGGAAGCTGGCGGCGGTGCTCGAAGGATGGGGCGGTGAAAAGCTGCTCGATAGCTATGATGC
>CAJXJM010000087.1 GCA_913054205.1 uncultured Rhodospirillaceae bacterium | reverse complement strand
ATGTTTTAATTTTCCAACTTCGATTTAAAGTCGGTCAGCCATTCAAGTCTTGATTCTAGCCGGCTGATATCATGGTCGAGCCAACCGGTGAGATGCCCTACATCGCCGTCATGATACTTACGTAAATCTTCGAAACGCGCGAGTTCAGATTCGCAAGCTTCCAGCATCAGATCAATTTGATTGGCTTGATCTCGGGAAGGCAATTGATGAAGAAAACGAAATTTTAGAGCGATGACCAATTCGTTGAGATCGCTGCTACCGGCGCGGATATTGGCACGCAGCAATGCATCTAGGATCTCCTTTCCACTGCCCGTTATATGCAGGGTCGGGTTCGCTTCGTCGGCGTTCTCTTCGGCTTCCACCAAGCCTTCATAACGCAGGAGTTCAATGGATTCGCCCATTAGCTCAAGCGATGGACCGGTGATACGGCTGACAAAATGGCGCACCGCATAGACGAGGTCGTCATAACTCAGAGGGTCAGCCGCCAGCGTTCCCAGCGCACAAAGCCTGACCGTCTCTCTCGGCGTTAATGTGTTGTCGGCATACATAATCGGGAGCGATCATAGTGCCTAAGTGCTTGATAGGAAATGGATAAAAAAAGGGACATGCATCGGAGTACATGTCGCTTTTGTCACAATAAATTAGTTTTTAAGCGGCTTGCTTTAGCCCCAACTGACTCCAGACTTTCACCAGTGAATCGACGAGATGGTCCATCAGTTCGTCGTTGTGAAGCGGCGTTGGTGTAAAACGAAGGCGTTCGGTGCCGCGCGGCACGGTTGGATAGTTGATCGGCTGCACATAGACGCTGTAATTGAACAGCAATTCATCGCTGGCTTGTTTGCACAAGACTGGATCACCCACCATCACCGGCACAATATGAGTTTCAGATGGCATAACCGGAATACCTGCATCGGTGAGGCGTTTTTTCAAAGTTGCTGCGCGTTCTTGGTGCTTCTCGCGCAATTCATTATGCTCTTTGACGTATTTGACGCTCGCCAATGCACCGGCAGCAACTGCGGGCGGCATTGACGACGAGAAAATAAAACCATCGCCAAAGGAGCGGACAAAATCGCACATGGATTCCGTTCCGGCAATATAACCGCCGACAACGCCAAATCCTTTGGCAAGAGTGCCTTGAATAATATCCAGGCGGTCCATCAAATTGTCGCGTTCCGCTACGCCGCCGCCATGTTCGCCGTAAAGGCCAACCGCGTGGACTTCATCGATAAAGGTGAGAGCGTTGTATTTATCCGCGAGATCGCAAATCTCTTTGATCGGCGCGATGTCACCATCCATCGAATAGACGGATTCAAAGGCGATCATTTTTGGACGATCCGGGCCGACCCCTTTCAATTTTGCTTCGAGGTCTTCCAAATCATTATGTTTGAAGATCAATTTATCAGAGCGCGAATGTTTAATACCGGCGATCATCGAGTTGTGGTTGAGGGCATCTGAAATGATTACACAATCCGGCATCATTTGGCCGATGGTGCTCAGCGCCGTTAAATTGGCAACATACCCAGACGTAAATATGAGACCGGCTTCCTTTTTGTGGAGTTCAGCGAGCTCTTGCTCAAGCAGGACATGATAGTGGTTGGTACCGGAAATATTTCGAGTGCCACCAGCGCCCGCACCGCATTTGTCGAGAGCCTCATGCATCGCGTTCATGACGACAGGATTTTGACCCATGCCCAAATAATCATTAGAGCACCAGACAGTAATATTTGCAGTTCCGTTGGCCTGATAGTTTTTGGCCGTCGGAAAATTACCGGCTTCACGTTCCAAATCTGCGAAGACGCGATAATTGCCTTCGGCTTTCAGAGCAGCGACCTTATCTGCAAAAAATTGGTCGTAATTCATGCTCATATTCTCCCAAAAACTCACGTTTCCTACTTTAGTTCATTCGAATGGAACTAATATAGCTAATAAATTGGTTAAATCACTCGATATTCAACGGTTTATTTCAAATTATTTCAAACCGCGGTCAATTATTATATCAAGCGTTTCATCCAAAGATTGTTCTACGATGGACAACATTTCCTGTATTTGATTGTCCTCAATGATCAATGGCGGTGCAAAAGCGAGGCTATCGCCCATCGCGCGGGAGATTAATCCATTGGCTTGAGCACGGCCTGCTAGGTGAGCACCAACGCCGTCTAAAACCTCAAAAGATTGGCGGGTTTCCTTGTCTTTTACGAGTTCCAAGGCGCCGATGAGGCCAACGCCGCGGGCCTCGCCCACCAAAGGATGCTCGGCCAGTTTTGCCAAGCCGCCTTGAAGAGCAGGCGCTGTCTCCTGCACATGGCTTATCAAATCCATTTCTTCATAAATATTCATTGTTTCGAGTGCAACCGCGCAGGGAACCGGATGCCCGCCATAGGTAAATCCATGTCCAAAAACGCCAATTTTTTCACTTTCGACGACCATCGACTGAAATATGTCCTCCGAAACCATCAATGCCGAAATCGGTAAATATCCGGATGATAGGGCTTTGGCGACAGTAATCATGTCGGGTTTAAGATCATAAGTCTCCGATCCGAACATGTTTCCGGTGCGGCCAAAACCGCATATCACTTCATCAACAGCAAAAAGGATGTCGTATTCCATCAAGACAGCCTGAATTTTTTCGAAATAGGTTGCTGGCGGTGGAATAACACCACCGGCACCCATCACAGGTTCGGCAAAAAAGGCGGCGATGGTTTCCGGGCCTTCATCCAAAATGAGCGTTCTTAAATTCTCGGCGCAGCGCGTGGCGAACTCTACTTCAGTTTCGCCTTTTTCGCCATAGCGATAGAAATGTGGGCAATCAGTATGCAGAACTCGGGCCAGCGGTAGATCAAAATCCCAGTGATTATTTGGCAACCCTGTCATGCTCGCTGTCATTAAAGTGACACCGTGATAGCCTTTCTCGCGGGCGATGATTTTTTTCTTGTCCGGTCGGCCACGCGCATTGTTAATGTACCAGATGATTTTGACAGCTGTGTCGTTGGCTTCTGATCCGGAATTCGCAAAAAAGACTTTCGACATCGGCACTGGCGCCATCTCTAAAAGTCGTTCCGCTAGATTGATCGCGGTTGGATGCGATTTACTGCCAAAAGCATGATAGAACGGAAGCTCTTCCATGGCTTTGGTCGCTGCTTCGACCAGGCGTTTATTGTCAAAACCAAGAGCCGTGCACCATAGCCCCGCCAATCCTTCGATGTATTTAGTGCCGGCTTCGTCATAGACAAAGATCCCTTCGCCTTTGGTGATGATCATTGGGCCGGAGTCTAAGTGACTAGAGAGATTGGTATACGGGTGAAGGAAGTTCTCAATATCCCGATTGGCGAGAGAGTTTGATAATCCATGTGTTGTTTTTGGCATTACTCGCGTCCGTACTGATCGTCGAAGCGCTCAATGTCGTCTTCGCCAAGATAGTCACCGGATTGCACTTCAATAATTTGCAATTCATTTTCGGTGGTGTTTTCCAATCGATGCATGGTGCCAATCGGAATGTAGGTGGATTGGTTTTCTTCCAGCTCAAGGATATCTTCGCCGCGGGTGACGGTGGCGACACCAGAAACCACGACCCAATGCTCCGCCCGGTGTTGGTGGCGTTGCAGCGATATTTTAGCGCCGGGCTTGAGGCTAATTACTTTAACCTGAAAGCGATCACGCATTTCGAGCGTTTGATACCAACCCCATGGTCGGTACACTTTTGTATGATGTATGTGTTCGGACCGATCGGCTGATTTTAGATCTTCGACAACTAATTTTACATCCTGGGCAGCCTCTTTCGAAGAAACCAAAATCGCATCCTGGGTCGCAACGATGATTGTATCGGTCAATCCAATTGCGGTAACTAATTTGTCCTCCGAGCGCACCAAGGAGTTGGTTGTGCCTTTTAAGATGACATCCCCGGTCGCGACGTTGCCGTTTTCATCTTTATCCAGAACCTGCCAAAGCGCATCCCAGGAGCCGACATCACTCCATCCCATATCAACAGGCACAACCGCAACGTCACTGGATTTTTCCATGACAGCATAATCAATCGAATCAGAAGGGCAGGCGGCAAAAGCCTCTTCATCCAAGCGATGAAAATCAAGGTCGGTGATACTCTTGGAAACCGCATCGCGGCAGGCAGATGAAATATCCGGCGACAACCGCTCTAACTCTTCCAAAAACTTGGCAACAGTGAAAAGAAAAATGCCGCCGTTCCAAAAATAGCCACCTTCTTTCAAAAATCCTTGAGCCGTTAATAAGTCAGGTTTTTCGACAAACGCCTCAACGGTAAAGCAGCCTGGCGTCTCGCTCGCCTCGTCCGATTTTTTGATGTAGCCATAACCGGTTTCCGGACCTGTCGGCTGAATGCCAAAGGTCACCAATGAGCCGTTCGCAGCTGCGGGTAGAGCGGCCTCGATTGCGGTTCGAAATGCTTTTTCGTCTTTGATCACATGATCGGACGGCATCAATAAAATGACCGCATTGGGATCGCGCTCGGCCATTATGATAGAAGCGACCGCCGCCGCCGGTGCGGTATTGCGGCCTATGGGTTCCAAAATGATTGCTTCGGGCGCGACGTCGATGTTCTGGAGTTGCTCAGCGACAATAAAGCGATGTTCCTGATTACAAATGATCAACGGATTTGCAAAGCTCGCGCCCCTTAGACGCGACGCTGCCTCCTGCAACAGGCTCAGTTCAGAATGCAATGGCTGCAATTGTTTTGGATATAGCGCGCGAGAAAGCGGCCAGAGCCGCGTGCCGGAGCCACCGGAAAGAATAACCGGATAAATTTTGCCAGTTGATGTGTCAGCCATAGACGCGCTCATAAATTCCCAAGGGTTTTCAGCAGTTTACACCAGAATAAGAATAAAACCACCTCAGCCAATATATAGGGTCAAAATCGCCAATTTAAACATCTGCTTTTGGATCGAGCGCATCCTGCAGGCCATCACCTAGGAAATTAAAGGCGATCACGGTGATAAAAATCGCAATTCCCGGATAAAAAGCGAGCCAGGGCGCGCTGAAAATCAATTCCTGAGCATTTGTCAAAAGATTACCCCAGCTGGCAACCGGCGGTTGGATGCCAAGGCCGAGAAAACTTAAAACTGATTCCAGCAGGATTATGTTGCCGATGGAAAGCGTTGTCGCGACAATAATAGGCGAAATTAGATTTGGCAGAATGTGAACGCTCATGATGCGAAAGGCACTTGCGCCCTGCACCTGGGCGGCGAGTACAAAATCTCGTTCGCGCAAACTTAATGCCGCCCCTCGAACTAGCCGCGCCACCGTTGTCCAGCCAACGACGGCAACAATAAATATAATGCGGTAAAGACTGATATTCTCGGATTGAATAATCGTCTCGGGCAAGCCGGTTTTAGAGAGGTCAATCGCCGCTAAAACAATCAGTAGAGGAAGCAGGGGAAGGGAGATAACGCTGTCGGTGAGCCGCATCAGGACGGCATCCAGCCAGCCACCGCGATAACCTGCGATCAATCCAATAATAGTTCCTAAAGTTGCGGCAACGAGGGCGGTTACCAGACCAACCAAGAGAGATACCTGCCCGCCATAGAGCATTCTTACAAATACATCGCGGCCTAATTCATCTCGGCCCAGCCAAGCACCTAAATCTGGCAAGGTGAAACGGCTAAATAAATTTGCCTTGTTAGCATCAATATCCAGCAAGAATTCAAATAACGGCGCAGAAGCTGACAACAGACAGATGAAGATGAGATAGCACCCACTGATGACCGCAAGTTTGTGTTTAAGGAAACGTCTGCCGGCCAGCGCCCAAGTTGATTGGCTTTTTGATTGAACTGCAAGCGTGCTCATCTATTTGCCCTCGCCATATGAAATGCGTGGGTCAAGCCAGCCATAGGCGATGTCTGCTACCAGATTGCCAAGCAATGTCAAAACAGTGGCGAACATAAAAGCGACCATGGCGAGGTTGAAGTCATTGCCCATAATCGCATCAAAGATCAGTTTTCCCATGCCGGGATAGGCGAATATCGTTTCAGTGATGAGTGCGCCGGAGAACAAAAAGCCAAAGTCTAAGGCAAGTATCGTGACCACCGGGATGAGCGCGTTTCTAAGTGCGTGATGCCAGACAACTCGAGCCTCAGTCGCGCCTTTTGCCCGTGCGGTGCGGATAAAGTCCTGGCGCATCGTTTCCATCATTGCAGCGCGGACAAATCGGGTATGACTGCCGATGCTGGCAATAGTTAAGGTCGCAATTGGCAAGATGAGAAATTTAGCACTATCCCAAAAGCTCGAGAGCCCGCCGATTGTTTCTGTGCCACTCGCGGGCAACACACCCAGAATAACTGAGAACAGCGTTATTAACAGCAGTGCCAACCAGAAAGATGGAATGGAAATGCCGGCGAAGGCAGCAAGATTGATCAGATAGTCGGTTCCGGTATATTGCCGGATGGCGGCATAGATACCAGCCGGCAAGGCGAGCAGAACCGATAAGATAAAACTAATACCGAGTAAAATAACGGTGTTGCCAAGGGCTGGCCACAAAACAGTAAGGACAGGTTTCACATGAAGGCGCGAAAAGCCAAAATCGCCGCCAATAGCTGCGGTCAACCAATTCACATATCGTTCCGTGATGGGGCGGTCGAGTCCGTAGAGTTCTCGTAAGCGAATTGCATCTTGGGCCGTGAGTTTAGGGTCCGCGCTGATCATCAGATCGATTGGGTCGCCCGGCATCAAACCCATCAGCCAATAGATGACAAAAGACATCATCGCCAAAACGATCAGGGATTGAAGCAATCTATCTAACAGATATCGCGCCACGTCAGTTTCTCTTTCTCATAAAAAAACCTGCCAATTGGCAGGTCATTTTAGAACGTTCCGGCGATTATGGCGACCGCCGGTGTATCGGGGGATATTAAGCGCCTTCCATCAGGCCTTCAGCAATATTCAAATTTATATTGGTCAGACCTTTTGAAGTTTGTTTATCAACGAAAATGCTAAGGCTCATCAGATTGGCTTTGAGCTCTTCCGGAAGCGCATTGTCCTTTTCGGCAACATCAGCTTGGATAATTGACCATAGCAACTGATTGTATTTCAGCGCTCTTTCACCCATTTCGGTATCGTCTACTTTCTGGCGAGCTTGACCTAAAACATACGCTGCTTGCGAAAATGCGGCAGCATCCATCTCACGCTTATTGTCAAATTGAACTTTTGCTTCGTCAGCCATGTGGTAATCCCCTAAATTGGCATCATTATCAGCATTCGACCCTAATCGAATAGGCTAAATAAAATGTTAAAAAAATATACGGCATTTTTTCGGCTATGTACAAATTTTGTTAGCGTTTTTATACATTACTGAAAAAAGTTCTTATTTTTCAGGACTTACAGCTATCGGGCAGGCTGCGAGGTGGGAGGCATCTTGAGACCCGATATAATCCAATAGAGGTATCGTTTCACGGCAAGAATCCGCCATTTTTGGGCATCTTGGGTGGTAGGCACATCCACTCGGAGGAGACAGCGGACTGGCTGCCTCGCCGCGCAGCAACAGGCTCTTTTTGCGCTTGCCGCGCCCGATAATTGGAGCCGCTGATATCAATGCCTGCGTGTAGGGGTGAATTGGATTTTTAAAAATTGATTCGGATTGGCCAATTTCTACGATTTTCCCTAAATACATGACGATAACTCGGTCAGCGAGATGGGCGACGGATGCTAAATCGTGACTGATGAACAAATAGGTTAAATTTCGCTTTTTTTTCAGATTTACCAGTAGATTTATAATTTGGCTTTGGATCGATACATCGAGGGCGGAAAGCGGCTCATCGGCGATGATGATTTCAGGGTCGGAAATGATGGCGCGAGCAATTGCGATACGCTGACGCTGCCCGCCGCTGAATTGATGAGGATATTTCATCATGTCACTTTCTTGAAGGCCAACGCTTTCAAGAGTTTCAATCACGCGTCGGCATTTTTCGGCAGCATTTCCAATTTTATGAATAACGAGAGGCTCCGAAATAATATCGCCAACCGTCAATCTTGGATTAAGCGAGGCATAAGGATCCTGGAAAATCATTTGAATGTTTTTTCTTAAATCAGTGCCTCTATATTCAATGGTGCCGTTGTCAGGCTGATGAAGCCCGGTGATAACGCGCGCCAAAGTTGACTTTCCGCAGCCTGACTCGCCGACGATAGCCAGCGTTTCTCCCGCCTCAAGTGTCAGCGATATGTCGTTTAAGGCATGGACCGTTCCCCGTGAGGCGCCAAACAATCCCGGTGCTTTTAACTCGAAGCGCTTAACAAGATTGTCGATTTTTAATAACGCTGCAGTTTCCGTCATATCGGCTCTTCAAGTTTTAAGCAGGCGGCGCGTTGCCTTGGGGCGAGTTCAAAGGTCGGAATATCGTGCAGATGGCA
>CAJXJM010000086.1 GCA_913054205.1 uncultured Rhodospirillaceae bacterium | reverse complement strand
GATGATGGTCCCGGCATTCCGGAAGAGCTTCGGGAAGACGCCTTCAAGCCCTTTTACCGGTTGGAAAATTCCCGCAACCCAGAAACCGGCGGTGTTGGATTAGGACTGTCGATTGCCCGAGATGTAATCCGCGGACATGGCGGCGACATTGCGTTGGGAGATTCGCCTGCCGGCGGATTGCGTGCGAGGTTAACTCTTCCGCTTTAAAATAGCTCATAATATGTGGCTTATATTGTACCCGGTACCTTCCAAAAAATGTAATGATTTCAATAGTTGGGGGTTTTGTTAGAACAATTTACCGCCGTTTGGCACGTCATTGGTTGGGGAGATCAAGACCACTTCGCCGTTTTCATCTGGAAATCCCAATACCAAACATTGTGACATAAACGGGCCAATCTGTTTTTCTGGAAAATTGACCACCGCTGCGACCTGTTTGCCGATCAGAGTTTCAGGCTCATAATGATGCATGATTTGTGCGGATGTTTTCCGCTCACCGATATCAGATCCGAAATCGACCCAGATTTTGAAAGAAGGATTGCGGGCTTCTGGGAATTCCTCAGCGCGCACTATCGTGCCGACACGAATGTCGACTTTGGTGAAGTCCTGATACTCTATTTTCATTAGGAATTTTCTCTTAAGCGGCTTTGGGAACTATTTTGGCGAGATTTTCGGCTTTTGCGAGGCCGTCATCAATGAGTGCCATGGTCTTAGCCATATCGGCGCTGTCGTCACCAAGCCAGGTTTTGAAGGCGCGTAGATAGATTGCAGCAAGGGCTTTGGCTTTAAGGCAGCCAATCGGCGTTCTGACGCGAATGCCGGTTAAATCCAAGGCTGACCCCATGCTGCGCATCACGGTTCGCAAACCGCAGATACTTGCGATTGGATCGTAGGGGACAGTTTCCCGCAAGATGGATTTGATCGCTTTTTTATGGGGCTGTAACGCATCAAAACGGGACATCAGGATTTCAAACAATTGATCCCGCGTCGTTTCATCGGGTGAAACTTCGCCAAACGACTTCGCTGTCTGATCATCTATTTGACGATTGAAAGCATTGAGGATCGCTAATTTCGAAGAAAAGGTCTTGTTGAGGTCGTCGAGTTTAATTTTGGCAGCTTCTGCAATGTCTTCCATTGAAATTTCACGCCATGGCTTAGCCGCAGCCAATTTGAGTGTGGCAGTTATAATCTTTTTTGTTGGATCGGCTTTTCGGGCCATGTCGCACAAATCCGTAAATTTTAAGGGTCGTTTGAATGGTATCCCTAAAATGCAGTTTACGGAAGAATTTCACAAAAAAATTTTAATATTAGCAAATTTTATATATGATCAGTTCGACGGATGTTAAAGGGTGGAAAATGGCCGCAAAAGAGCGGAAAACCAGCAAAATTTTCGCTTTCCTCGGAAAAGAGGAAGAGCGCGAGCTCGCTTTGCGTGCCGGCAATGGTGACAAGGAAGCTTCTGATCGTTTGATAACCAGCCATTTTAACTATGTTGTTAAACTCGCCAAAGGCTACCGCCGCTCAGGTGTGCCGTTGTCGGATCTTATCCAAGAAGGCATGGTTGGTCTGGCGCAAGCCGTAAAGCGCTTCAATCCTGAAAAAAATGTTCGTTTGTCGACTTATGCGATGTGGTGGATTAGAGCCTCCATGCAGGATCACATTGTTCGGTCTTGGTCGATGGTGCGCCTTTCGACGACATCCGCGCAAAAATCATTGTTTCTCAATCTGCGGCGCCTGACCGCTGATTTGATCGATGGTGCCGATGCGCTCAGTGATGAGATCGTCACCCGGCTGGCGGAACGATTTGAAACAACTTCGGCGGATGTACGCAATTTGGCGCGCCGCGTGACCAGTAAAGACCAATCTTTAAATGTTAAAATTTCCAGCGACGGTGATGAAAGTTGGTTAGACATGTTGGCGTCCAATGCCCCGACACCGGAGGAAGCATTGGAAGTAAAAGGCGATCGTCTGCAACTCAGCGGTATTATCACCAAAGCGCTTGCTAATTTACCCGACCGCGAGCAGTTCATCGTTCGCAATAGATATTTGAGTGAGGCCAAAAAAACCTTTGCCACGATCGGTAAAGACCTCAATTTGTCAAAAGATCGGGTGCGTCAGCTCGAGGCGCGCGCCCTACAAAAACTTCAGGAAATTCTTGAGCCTATTCTTGTCGGCCATCAACTCTTACCAAAGTAGATTACCCAGCCAGTTCCTTCGAACGCTGAACCGCCTTAGCGATGGCTTCGCTCATCAGTTCTTGCATGCCGTATTTACCCATGAGGATTGAAAGCGCTGCCTCCGTCGTACCGCCCGGGCTGGTGACATTAACACGCAAATTTGCCGCATCGTCATCGGACTGGACCAACAATTCACCTGATCCGGCGACGGTTTGCACAGCCAATTGAGTTGCCATTTCAGCGCTTAAGCCAGCTTCTATGCCGGCCTGGGTCATGGTTTCTGCGAGCAAAAATACATAGGCCGGGCCGGAGCCCGAAACAGCCGTCACAGCATCCAGCAAGCTTTCGTCTTCGAGCCAGCTGGCTTCGCCAACAGCGGCCAAAAGAGAAAGACAGGTTTCTTTAGCTGCATTGGTCACAGAGGCATTTCCGCAAGCAATGGTGATGCCGCGCCTGACTGCTGCCGGCGTATTGGGCATGGTCCGAATAATCGCAGCCGTATCGCCCAATTTGCTTTCGAAATAGCCAATGGTTTTACCAGCGGCGATTGAGATGAATGTCGTTTGACCGGCGAAGCGCGCATAGGCGGGCACAACGTCATCCATCATTTGCGGTTTAACGGCAAACAGAACGAAGTCGGGTTCAAAACCCGCATCCAACTGATCAAGGGTACCGTGAAACGTCACGCTTTGCTCAATAAATGGACCGGCGAAGTCCTGGAACGGCTCAATTGCATGAACATTAGCCCCTTGGATGCCCTGATCGAGCCAGCCACCCAAGAGCGCACCGCCCATTTTGCCGCAGCCAACGAGAAGTATCTTCGTATCCATCTTAAATTTTCCTTAGGCCTCGCCGACAGGCTCCAGGATAGAAGCTTCAATGGCTTCCGCCGGGTCTTTACCGCCCCAGATCACATATTGGAAGGCCGGGTAGAACTTTTCGCACTCGGTTATCGCGGTTTCGAGCAAATCTTCCACCTGTTGCGTCGTAATGCTCTCGGTGCCGCGCAACGGAAATGCATGGCGGTACATCGGCAAGGCTTCTTCCTGCCAAATGCAAAAATGGCCGAGCCATAATTTATCGTTGACCAGCGCGAGGAGATTGTTAATCGCCACGGTTTTTCGATCTGGAACCCGAATATCGAATGCACAGGTGAAGTGAATGGCGCAAATCTCATCTGACCAAGCAAAATGCAGACTATAATCACACCACCGACCGTTATATTCGGCCGCCATTTCTTCTTCACGAACGCGGTTTAAACGCCATCCCTGGTTACTTAAGACCTGCTCGACAATGTCGAGAGGCGGAATTTCTGGAGCATCGTCTAGAACATAATCGACCTGAGCCATGACAGGTGCCTCCGAGTAAATTGGCGTCACGGGTGGGGAAGCTGCAAAATCCAGGTATTTACACGAAATAACTAGATATTGTGTGTAACTCCCCCTTGAGTACTAGAAGTAGCCTGACAGAAGCCGAGTCCGGGCGCAAGAGGGATGTCGCTCAAGAGGCAATTTTTTCTGTGGATAAGGCTGAAACCAGCGGTTTTGGGATGCGCAATTAGCCTTTTTTAGGCTTGCGGGTCGTGCTCGTCTTCTTTGAACTGGCTTTTGCGCCGGTGGTTTTCGGTTTTTGCGTCTTTAATTTTGCTTCTAGCTCAACGATTCTCTTTTCGAGTTTTTCCTGCTCGTCGCGTGCTTTTGCCGCCATCGCTCTCGCGACCTCAAATTCTTCGCGGGTAACCAAATTCATGCTGCCGATAAAGGTTTCGACGCGGCCACGGACCATCTGCTCAACTTCGTCTTTCATGCCAGCGACAGTTCCAGCAGCACTATTCGCGACTTTGGCGAGATCATCAAAAAACCGGTTTCTTGTCTGCATGGCCGTATTCCTTGTTAAAGGCTGTTCGATTGGTTGAGTTATATATATGCGGATTGAGGGCGTTCCGCAACTTGCCAACTGAACTTGATCCGATGAGTCAGGCACCTTATAACACGTCCATGATCTTAGTGACCGGCGCTGCCGGATTTATTGGCTCAAACTTGGTTGCCGCCTTAGCCGCAAGGGGCGAGTCGGAAATTGTCGTTTGTGATCGTCTGGGCGAGGACGATAAATGGCGCAATCTTGCCAAGTATGAGCTCGCAGATGTGATTGAGCCCGAAGAATTGTTGTTTTTTCTAGAAGACAATGACGGCGGCATCGAAACCATTTTTCATATGGGCGCAATCTCCTCGACCACGGAGACCAATGTCGATCTGATCATGGAAAACAATTTTCGGCTGTCGTTGGATTTATGGACTTGGTGCGCGGAGCGCCAAGTGCCGTTCATCTATGCGTCTTCGGCCGCGACCTACGGAGATAGTACAGAAGGCTTTGACGACGATGGCTCCTGCGATGCGCTCGCAAAACTTCAGCCCATGAACGCCTATGGATGGAGCAAACATCTTTTTGATCGCCGGGTAGCGCGCATGGTCGCTGATGGCGCGAAAGCACCGCCGCAATGGGCCGGCCTGAAATTTTTTAATGTCTACGGTCCAAACGAATATCATAAAGGCGGCCAGCAAAGTGTTGTGCCGCAAATCTACAAACAAATTCAAGAAACCGGTACAGCGCGCCTGTTTAAATCTCATAATCCAGATTATGAAGATGGCGGCCAGATGCGGGACTTCATCTGGGTCGGTGATTGCGTCGATGTGATGATGTGGCTGTTTGAAAACCGCGATGTCAGCGGTTTGTTCAATTGCGGCACCGGCTCAGCACGCGCCTTTAAAGATTTGGCCGAGGCTGTGTTTGCCGCGCTCGGCAAAGAGCCCGATATCGAGTTCATCCCAACGCCTGAGAACATCCGCGACAAATATCAATATTTCACCGAGGCCAATATGGATCGCCTGCGCAGCGCCGGCTATAACGGTGGTAGCACCTCGCTTGAAGAGGGCGTCAAACGCTACGTCCAGGACTATCTGATGGCGGATGATCCTTACTGTTAAATCAACCCTGCTTTAGTTGACGCCTGATTTAATCTTTCCGTTTCCTGTTCGATAAACGCGCGGGCCTCTTGGGGCGAAGCGCTCGCATTAATGACCATCGCCTGTTTGGCAAGTTCGGCGTGAACACTTGGCTGCTCTGAGGCTTTTTTGGCGGCCTGGAAAACCATTTCAACAATTTCATCAGATACGCCGCTGGGTGCGGACAAACTCATCCAGGATCCTGATCCCGTTGTCTTAAGGCCAAGCTCCATCATTGTCGGCACATCCGAATAGACAACAACCCGGCTCGGGCATATAGCGGCAAGGGCGACGACATTGCCGGCGTTGACATCATTCAACAATCGCGGCCCCGTTGTAATCGTTAAATCTATATCACCAGATAAAATCGCGGCAATCGCGCCTTCTGATCCACTGTTTGGGGGTATTTCGATAAGGTCTATTCCGGTTTCTTCAATCAGGGATTTGAATTCCAGCATGTGAATGCTTCTGGCATTGATACCGTGATATTTCAACGTGCCGGGTTTCGCACTCGCTGCGGCTTTAAGTTCCTCCAGACAGTTAATTCCAAGAGAAGGGTGCGCCACCAATATATTTGGTGTGTCGGCAAGTTTAATAATTTGTGTGAGGTCTTCCAGAGGGTCAATGGCGTAATCGGGCAGGATTGTCGGCAGCAAAGCCATGTTGCCGATGGTTCCCATGAATAGGGTATAGCCGTCTGAATCAGCAGCTGCCGCGGCGGTTGGACCATTCGATCCACCAAACCCGCCTGTTATATGCTCGAAATAGATTTCCTCACCAAGATATTCCGCCATAAACGGTTGCAGGGCAAAACCGACCCTACTCGAAAAGCCAGGCGGCCCAAACGGCAATATGATGCGGATTGGTTTTTCTGGATATGACATTTGTATTCCCCCAATATTTTTTAGTTTAGCGACAGCTTACTTAAATCCCATTGGTTCACAATTAAAAGTTAAGGTAGGTAGCTTTTAAAAATAAATCGTCTTTCTGGCCCACGACAATTCATGGCCAGAATCCAGAAAGGCTACAATCGTGTTGTTGAAAAATGGACGCCATACGCTGAATTGATCTGCGTTTCTATCTTCACGAAGAGTTTTCCATAATTTAATAAAAATTAATTTGGCCTGGGCGTCGGTTTCGGGTAGATGATCACCCATGACATTTGCACTACCGTTTCCCATTATCGATCCAGTGATTTTTGCGATCGGGCCATTCTTTGACATTGGCCCTCTTGCCGTTCGTTGGTATAGCCTGGCTTTTATCGCCGGGCTGTTAATTGGATGGAAATATATCGTTTGGTTTGTAACCAAACCTCCCCATGCCATGAACAAAAAGAACGTCGACGATTTTTTATTGTGGATTACATTGGGTGTCGTTTTAGGCGGACGGCTCGGCTATGTCGGCTTTTATAATGCCGAAATTTATCTTTCCAACCCTTTGGCTATTTTGCAGGTTTGGCAGGGTGGTATGTCCTTTCACGGCGGACTACTCGGCGTGATCATCGCGATCATTCTGTTTTGCCGGCAGCGCAAACTGAATTATTGGGCGGTTGGTGATACTGTCGCCTGCGCCGTCCCCATCGGCTTGTTTTTTGGCCGCATTGCCAATTTTATCAATGGCGAGCTGTTTGGCCGCGTCTCAGATGTACCTTGGGCGATGGTCTTTCCAAACGGCGGTACATTGGCCCGCCATCCAAGTCAGCTTTATGAGGCACTTCTGGAAGGTTTGCTGATGTTTATAGTGCTTTATCTTTTGTCTCAAAAGGAGCATCTGCGGCTTAAAGTAGGCTTTCTGTCCGGCGTCTTCATGGTTGGCTATGCGGTAGCGCGGAGCTTCGTTGAGGTGTTCCGCCAGCCCGACGCTCAAATCGGATTTTTGTTTGGCAATTTCACGATGGGCCAGTTGCTATCTGTCCCTCTCGTGCTGCTCGGGCTTTATCTTATTTTCCGCTCACCAAAAACCGCCTAAACTCGCTCCATGAGTGAGCTACTTGATCATCTTAAAAGACGTATCGCCGCTGAAGGACCTTTGTCGGTCGCGGATTACATGTCAGAAGCACTGGCAAATCCTAAACACGGCTATTACATGACCGGCGACCCGCTCGGCAAACAAGGTGACTTCATCACGGCGCCCGAGATCAGCCAAATGTTCGGCGAACTCATTGGTCTTTGGTGCGCGACCGTTTGGGATCAGATGGGCCAACCAGAGAAAATGAGTCTTATAGAAATGGGGCCGGGGCGCGGCACATTGATGGTCGATGCGTTGCGCGCTTTGGTAATGGCACCAACTTTCCTGGACGCTATTGAAATTCATATGATTGAAACCAGCCCGAGCCTGCAAATACGCCAGCGCCGGAATTTACAGTCTTTGGAGTTTGATATTCAATGGCATGAAAGTTTTGCTGGCGTTCCTGAAGGACCTTTTATTTTGATTGCCAACGAATTGATCGACGCGCTTCCAATCCGCCAATTTGAGAAAACTGTTGCTGGGTGGGGCGAACGAAAAGTCGGTCGCAATGAGGGTGATGAACTTCAATGGATGTTAGACCAAAGTGTTATTGTGCCTGACAGCTTTATTCCCCGAGATTTGTTTGAAGGGCCACTCGGCAGCATATTTGAATTTTGCCAAAGCGGCATCAGCCTGGTGACATCAATTTCCGAATCGATTGCAAAATTTGGCGGGGCCGCGCTTTTTATCGACTATGGACACACTCAGTCAGCCATTGGTGACACTTTGCAAGCGGTCAAAAATCATCAATATCACAACGTGCTTCTTGATCCAGGTGAGGCCGATTTGACAGCCCATGTCGATTTTGAACGCCTAGCTGAAACCGCCCGGGCAGTGGGGGCTTCCGCCTATGGCGCCATCCCTCAAAGCGACTTTCTAAGACGTCTCGGGATCGAGCATCGAGCAAAGCAATTGAAAAAAGCCGCCTCGGATCGCCAAAAGTCTGAAGTGATTTCCGGATTAAATCGATTGATTGGCGAGAATGAAATGGGCAGGCTGTTCAAAGTGTTGGCGATAGCACATGCTGACCAGCCAATGCCTGAAGGTTTTGCAGGATAACTAAAGAGAAGTCTGTGATTACGGTTGGTGCTTTAAGAAAATATTCAAATATCCGTCACGGTTTTTTCACCCGTGAAGGCGGTGTGAGCAACGGTGTATATACCTCGCTTAATTGTGGCTATGGCTCGGACGATGTCTCCGAAAACGTGAAAGAGAACCGCCAACGCGTTGCCAGCGAGTTGGAAATAGAAAATCTACAATTGGTAACTTGCCATCAAGAGCATTCCGCAACGGCGATTACTGTGGACAATGTCTGGCAACGCAATGACGCACCGGTGGCGGATGGCATGGCG
>CAJXJM010000085.1 GCA_913054205.1 uncultured Rhodospirillaceae bacterium | reverse complement strand
GAGGAAGCCAAAGCTGAAGAAGCGGCACCAGAAGCTGCGACCGAGGAAGCCAAAGCTGAAGAAGCGGCACCACAATCTCCTGCTGAAGAAGCCAAAGCTGAAGAAGCGGTACCGGAATCTCTGGCAGAAGAAGCCAAAGCTGAAAAAACGGAACAACCTGCAGCGTCCTAACTGCTGCAGACTTTCCATTAGACACGATTTTAAAGATAGAGGATTGATATGGCAGAGATTACTGCTGCTCTCGTCAAAGAGCTGAGAGATAAAACTGGCGCCGGCATGATGGATTGCAAAAAAGCGCTGAGCGAAAATGATGGTGATATTGAAGTATCGGTCGATTGGCTGCGCTCGCAAGGCCTTGCTGCAGCGGTTAAAAAAGCTGGACGCGCTGCCTCTGAAGGCCTGGTCGGCGTTTTGACTTCTGGCAATAAAGGTGCGGTTGTCGAATTGAATGCTGAAACAGATTTTGTTGCACGCAATGAAACCTTCCAAGATTTTGCCGAATCACTTACAAAAATTGCGATTGATGGCGATGGTAGCATTGAGGCGTTAAAATCCGCCGCGCATCCGAATGGTGATACAGTCCAGGAACAGATTACACAGCTAATCTCAACCATCGGCGAGAACATGGACCTCCGTCGCTCTGCTGTCCTCGAGGTCGAAAACGGCGTTGTTTCCAGCTATATGCACAATGCGATGAAGCCAGGGCTTGGCAAAATTGGTGTGTTGGTTGCTTTGGAATCAACTGGTGATGCAGCTGCGGTGGATGCCTTGGGCAAACAAGTAGCAATGCATGTTGCAGCGACCAACCCACTTGCTTTGGCGCGGGATGATGTCGATGCAAATGATCTGGAACGTGAGAAAAATATTCTCATGGAGCAGGCTCGAGATTCTGGTAAGCCGGAAGAGATCATTGAAAAAATGGTCGAAGGGCGTCTTCGTAAATATTACGAGGAAATTTGCTTGTTGGAGCAAAGCTACGTTATTGATCCTGACAATAGCGTTGGTAAGGCCGTTGAAGAAGCTGCCAAAGAGATCGGTGCGCCGGTTGCGATTAAAGGTTTTGTTCGATTCGCGCTCGGTGAAGGCGTTGAAAAGGAAGAAGAAGACTTTGCTGCGGAAGTCGCTGCAGTTGCGGGCGGTGCTTAAAGCCTGAAACCTAATGTGAGTGCGGGGTTATTTAAATTTCTCCGCGCCTTCATTTTTTCTTATTTCTGTCATAGTTTGCCAAGAATTGATGGTGTATGATCTGCTGCAATTAAGCTTTTTCAGCAGGCATTTTGTGCGCCTGGACGTCAAATAAAAAACCAGGAAGGATCACAAATTAATCATGGCCGACGCCCCCAAATATAATCGCGTTTTGTTAAAACTCTCAGGTGAGGGTCTGATGGGAGACAGGGAATTTGGGTTTGAACCAGAGGCCATGGAACGCATTGCCAATGAGGTAAAAACTGTTTGCGCGATGGGGGTGCAAGTATGTCTCGTGATAGGCGGCGGTAATATTTTTCGCGGGCTGAAAGGCGTTGCCTCCGGATTAGAGCGATCCAGTGCGGACCATATGGGTATGTTGGCAACCGTGATGAATGCGCTTGGCGTTCAATCAGTATTGGAAAAAATGGATGTCGCGACGCGGGTATTGTCGGCAATTCCAATGACCACTGTATGCGAGCCTTACATCCGCCGCCGCGCCATGCGGCATATGGAAAAAGGGCGCGTCGTAATTTTTGCCGCCGGTACTGGCAATCCCTATTTTACAACAGATACGGCAGCGGCCTTGCGCGCCGCCGAAATGAATTGCGACGCATTGTTGAAAGGCACTCAAGTTGATGGCGTTTATAGTGCCGATCCTAAAAAGGTTGCAGACGCGGAGCGGTACGATAGGTTATCTTACAAAGAGGTGTTAACACGCGATTTAGCTGTCATGGATGCGGCAGCGATTTCATTATGCCGGGAGAATGATATTCCGATTATTGTGTTTTCAATTCATTCGGCAGGCGCTTTTGCTGATGTGATGACGGGTAAAGGAAAATCTACTATTATTCGCGAAGGGGAGGATTAAATGGATTTTCAGGCAGATAAGAAAGATATAGAGCGCCGAATGGAAGGCGCATTAGATGTGCTGCACCGTGAATTCTCTGGATTGCGAACCGGCCGTGCCTCTGCGAGTTTGTTAGAACCTATTACCGTAGATGCCTATGGACAGCAAATGCCAATGAACCAAGTTGGTACGGTCGGTGTTCCTGAACCTCGAATGCTGACGGTGCAGGTATGGGATAAAGGATTGGTGGCGAGTGTCGAGAAAGCAATTCGAGATTCTGATTTAGGCCTAAATCCGGCCTCCGATGGCCAATTGGTCCGTATTCCGATTCCAGCCCTCAATGAGGAGCGGCGCGTCGAAATCACTAAAATTGCTGGCAAGTACGCAGAAGAAACTCGCGTGGCCGTTCGCAATGTGCGCAGACATGCCATGGACGAGCTCAAAAAAGCCGAGAAAAATGGTGATTTATCGAGTGATGAACATCATGATTATGATGGCGAAACCCAAGAACTGACGGACTCTTACATTAAAAAAATAGACGATTCATTGCACAATAAAGAACAGGAGATAATGCAGGTTTAATTGACCGCATAATTAGAATGGAAGCTAAACCTTCATCAGAAATTGCCGATCTCGTTATTCCGGCGCACATCGCCATTATCATGGATGGTAATGGTCGCTGGGCGAAGGCGCGTGGCCTGCCACGAATTGCCGGACATCGCCGCGGCGCGGAAGCCGTTCGGGCGAGCATTGAAAGCGCCATTAAATATGGCGTTCGTTATTTGACACTCTATAGTTTTTCTTCTGAGAATTGGAAAAGGCCGGCCGAAGAAGTCAGCGATTTGATGGGATTGCTTCGGCGGTATCTTCGAAGTGAGATTGCCGAATTGCATCAAAATGGCGTCCGCTTGCGGGTGATTGGGGAACGTGCTGATTTAAGCAACGATATCGTTGAACTCATTGAAGATTGTGAAAGTCGAACGGCCGGCAATACTCGTCTCGATCTGATTATTGCGCTAAGTTATGGTGGGCGCTCGGAGATCGCTAATGCGGTTAAGCAAATTGCTCAAAAAGCAATCAATGGAGAAATTTCTACCGATCAAGTTGATGAAGAATTGCTGGGACAGTACCTGGAAACTGCTGATATTCCCGATCCCGATTTACTAATCCGAACCAGTGGGGAGCAGCGCATAAGTAATTTTTTGCTTTGGCAGCTTGCCTATGCAGAGTTTTTATTTCTCGATATCCTATGGCCTGATTTTAATGAACAAGAATTCGCCAATGCGATTTCAGAATTCAGCCGTAGAGATAGGCGCTTCGGCGCATCCTCCTAGCGTTTAGCAACCGGATTAGCCCAATCCAATGATGACACGCATAATTTCTGCACTTGTTATGGCCCCCATTGCCATAGCCGCCATTTGGTTCGGTTCGCCATATTTTGATTTAATGATTTTCGTTGTTGGTTTAGCGGCAATGTTTGAATGGTATCGGTTGGCGTCTCTCGAAGGGTTGCGAGGGATCAATCTGGTTTGGCTGTTAGCTGGCGTGGTTTATATCGCTGTGCCATGTGTTGTCGTGATTTGGCTCAGGCGGATCGATCCACAAGGATTTCAATTTATCATTTGGTTTTTTGTCGTTATTTGGGCAACAGACATTGGCGCTTATTTCACCGGTAGATCACTTGGTGGTGCAAAATTGGCTCCCAAAATCAGTCCTAACAAAACCTGGGCGGGATTTTTTGGCGGCATCATTTTGGCTATTGCCGCAAGTTTGATCCTAAATGATTATGCTAATCCATCTTATGGAACGCTTGAGTTGCTGGCCGCGAGCCTTGTGTTGTCAATTGTTGGGCAACTCGGGGATTTACTGGAATCCTGGGTAAAAAGAGTGTTTGGCGTTAAAGATTCTGGAAGTCTAATACCGGGCCATGGTGGTGTTTTAGATAGAATAGATGCTATTCTGCTGGCGGCACCTGTCGCCGGATTAATTGCAGTTTTCTTTCAAATTGGCCAAATACCATGGAAATGAAGGTTTCACCCGAGATATTAGAAGAAAGTGTCGAAAAGCGGCGTATTTCCATTTTGGGGTCCACCGGTTCGGTTGGGTGCAGCACGCTCGATCTCGTGGAACATCAGCCGGATTATTTTGAGGTCATCGCTCTTACCGGCCATAAAAATGTAAATTTATTGATTAAACAGGCCCTCCAGTTCGAGCCAAAACTCGCGGTGATAGGTGACGAAAATTTCTACAACGATCTCAAAGAAGGATTGAAAGATACCGATATCGAAGTTGCTGCGGGTACTGCGGCACTTAACGAAGCGGCTGAAATGCCGTCAGACACTGTTATGGCAGGGATCGTCGGCGTCGCGGGTTTGGCACCCACCCTGGTCGCGGCAAAACGAGGGGCCACTGTCGCGCTCGCGAACAAAGAATGCCTTGTCTGCGCCGGAGAATTATTTCTTGATGAGATCCACCGTAGCGGCGCAACCTTGTTGCCCGTGGATTCGGAACACAACGCGATTTTTCAAGTTTTTGATTTTGACCAAATCGAAAGTGTAGATCTTTTAACATTGACCGCATCTGGGGGTCCGTTCAGGACAACTTCAATTGAAGAGATGTCAAATATGACTCCAACTCAGGCGGTGGCCCATCCCAATTGGGATATGGGAGCCAAAATTTCAGTTGATTCAGCAACAATGATGAATAAGGGGCTTGAGCTGATAGAAGCTTATTATCTCTTTCCCGTAGAAGAAAATCAGATTGATATCCTCGTGCATCCTCAATCTGTCATTCATAGTATGGTCACCTATAAAGATGGCTCTGTTCTGGCTCAAATGGGAACGCCAGACATGCGGACTCCAATATCTTACGCACTTGCTTGGCCCAATCGCATGGCGACGCCTGTTGAGAGACTGAATCTTGCCGATATTGGCGAACTTACCTTCGAGGAGCCCGATTTTGAGCGGTTTCCAGCGTTAACATTAGCGCGAGATGCCTTGAAAACAGGTGGCTCGCTGCCTACAATATTAAATGCCGCTAATGAAGTGGCAGTACAGTGTTTTCTTGAGGAAAGAATTGGCTTCCTCGATATCACACGCGTTACAGAGGAAGTATTAAACAGAACACCAACAAGTGAACCCAAAACGCTCGACGACATTTCTCATTTTGATGAGAGTGCCCGTGAACTTGCCGAAGAAGTGGTGAATTCCCTGAAATAATTTTGCATATTATTACTGTGTGGCCGAATTCGACGTTTGGTGGTTTTAAAAGGATTTATCGGAATAAAAGATGGAAATATTAAGCCTGTTTTTGGCGAAATTAAGTTTCTTATGGGAAATTGGTATCCCATTTCTCGTTGCATTGACCATATTGGTTTTTGTGCATGAACTTGGTCATTATTCAGTTGCGCGGTGGTGCAATGTAAAAGTTGAAGTGTTTTCGATCGGTTTCGGTCCTGAAATTAAAGGCTGGAACGATAGCCATGGCACACGCTGGAAAATAAGCGCCATTCCGCTCGGCGGTTACGTCAAAATGTTTGGCGAAAGTGAAACAATCTTAGAGAGCGAAGGCGAGGATGAAAAAGAACGTCCTATGACGCCTGAAGAGGAGGCGGTTTCCTTTCACCATAAGTCCTTGCCGCAGCGTGCCGCTATCGTTTTTGCCGGCCCGTTCATCAATTTTCTGTTTGCCGTCGTAGCGTTTGCGGCTCTGTTTATGTTTTTGGGAGTTCCAGAACCGGTCTCAGACAATCCACCGTTAGCTGTAGTAGGTAACGTTTCGCCTGGCAGTGCAGCTGACAATGGCGGCCTAAAATCAGGCGATCAAATCATCAGCATTAACAGTAAAAATGTGACCTATTTCTCTGATTTGCAAAAGATTATCCGGTCAAATCCAAATAGACTGATTTCAATTGGCATTGTTCGAAAAACCAAAAATCTAACATTATCTCTCACCACGGGTTCGCGTTCCGGCAAAAATGCAGAGGGGCAAACCGTTCAACATGGCTTGCTAGGTGTTTCTGCTGATCCCGGAGAAGTAAAATACACACGCCAGAACCCCGCGACTGCAATATGGCTCGGCGTCGAGCGAACCTATGTATTTACGGTGCGAATACTTGAATATATTCGCGACATATTTGTTGGTAAGCAATCTGCAGATGAACTCGGTGGTATTCTCAGAATTGCCCAGATTTCCGGGCAAGTCGCCGAGCTTGGAATCGCTAGTTTTGTGTCGTTTTTGGCTATTCTTTCAGTAAATTTAGGATTAATTAACCTGTTCCCTATACCGCTGTTAGATGGTGGTCATTTAGCGTTCTACGTAATCGAGGCAATACGCGGACGTCCTTTGGGGCCGAAAGCTCAAGAATACGGCTTTCGGGTAGGACTGATGTTCGTTCTTGCCTTATTTTTGTTTGTAACGTGGAATGATCTTGTGCATTTGAAGTTTTTCGAGTTTATTACGGAACTTCTGACATAAGCCATTGAATCACAAAGGATTCATTTGAGAATTTTGCGAGAATCGTATAGAACTCGAATGATATTCAATTAGGGAGCTGCTACTTGTACTGGATTAGAATTTTTGCGTTGAGCGCAGCCATCATTGTGGCTGGCGTTTTACCTTTCGAGGCCATTGCGCAAAGATCCAATGTCGTCGAAGAAATCGTCGTTCAAGGTACGCACCGGATCGAGCAGAGCACTGTTAGATCATACCTCCTGCTACAGGAGGGCGACAAATTTGACAGACGTCGGATCGATCAATCGTTGAAGAGCTTGTTTGCAACGGGATTGTTTGCCGATGTGGCGATTAGCCGCGAGGGAAAGGCGCTGCTTGTTAAGGTCGTCGAAAACCCTGTGATCAACAGGATAGCCTTCGAGGGCAACAAGCGGATTGAAGATCCAGAACTGCAAAAAGAAGTCATTTTGCGTCCTCGTGTCGTGTTCACACGGACGAAAGTTCAGGCTGACGTAAAGCGCATTTTAGATGTCTATCGTGTGAATGGACGTTTTGCAGCGACTGTCGTCCCTAAATTTATCCAACTCCCACAAAACCGTGCGGATCTCGTGTTTGAGATTGATGAAGGGCCTTTGACCGGCGTTGAGCGCATTAGTTTTGTCGGCAATAAATTTGAAAGTGATTCCGCTCTAAGGAGCGTCATACGAACCAA
Source organism: uncultured Rhodospirillaceae bacterium (assembly GCA_913054205.1). Classification (GTDB taxonomy): domain Bacteria; phylum Pseudomonadota; class Alphaproteobacteria; order Rhodospirillales; family UBA2165; genus TMED23. The sequence goes on along the minus strand of CAJXJM010000085.1, from coordinate 1,369 downwards.
AGAATCAATTTGGTACCGTTTCCTTTCTTCTGATGATACCTATGATCCCGATCGATTGACCTTAGATAGAGAGCTATTGCGTCGACATTATCTCTCCGAAGGATTTGCGGATTTCAGAGTAGAATCCGCGGTCGCAGAACTAACGCCGGATGGCAAAACCTTTTTTATTACTTTCATTGTAAACGAAGGACTGCGATATAAGTTTGGCAATATCGAAGTGGCAGCTGGCCTCAAAGGGCTCAATGCAAGTCAAATTCGGGCGCTTATTGAAATCAAAAATGGTGATCAGTATAACAACAGGAAAGTTGATGAAGCTGTCGACAAAATCACGGATGCGGTTGGTGATTTAGGATTTGCTTTCGTAGAAGTGCGGCCTCGTATAAATCGTAATCGCAAAGACAAAGTTGTTAATTTGACCTTTAATATCCGTGAGGGGCCGAGGGTATTTGTTGAGCGAATTGATATCACTGGTAATGTGCGGACAATTGAAAAAGTCATTCGCCGGGAATTTCAGCTTGTAGAAGGGGATGCCTTTAACGCGGCAAAAATCAGGCGATCCCGTCAGCGGATTAGATCTTTGGACTTTTTCAATAAGGTTGATGTCCAGCGGGTGCCAGGAAGTTCTCCTGATAAAACCATTATCAAAGTCGATGTGGAAGAGAAGTCAACTGGTTCTTTGAGCTTTGGTGCCGGCTTTTCGACGGATAATGGCCCGCTTTTGGACCTTGGAATTAGAGAATCCAATCTTTTGGGGAAAGGACAAATTTTAAGTTTCAATGGAACTTTGGCTGCGGAAAAAACGACGGCCAGTCTCTCTTTTACGGAACCCTATTTCCTTGATCGCGAGATTGCTGCTGGTTTTGATGCGTATCGCGTCAACGAAGACCTGCAATCTACACGGTCTTATGATCTTAAGAAAACCGGTTTTGGTTTGAGAGTTGGTTTCCCCATTGCTCCATTTTTGCGTCAGAATTGGCGCTACACGCTTGAAGCATCTTCCATTGAGGATGTTGCGAGTGATGCATCCAATCTAATCAAAGCCCAAGAAGGTAATCGTTACCTGTCTATCGTTGGCCATACGCTGGCCTTTGATCGGCGTGATAGTCGTATCTCGCCGAGCAAAGGTTATATTTTGAAAATGACAAATGATTTGGCTGGATTTGGCGGTAATGTAAGATTTTTGAAAAATCAGTTTTCCGCTGGCCAATATTATGAAATTACAGACAAATGGGTTGTTGGATTAACTGGAAAAGTTGGTCATATTCTGGGCCTCGATCAGGACGTTGGTATTGCAGACAGGTTCTTTCTTGGAGGTCGAAGTTTACGTGGCTTTAAAACGGCCGGTGCCGGTCCAAGAGATCGCACAGCA
>CAJXJM010000084.1 GCA_913054205.1 uncultured Rhodospirillaceae bacterium | reverse complement strand
GAAGATGGTCGATGTACTGCGGCTTGACAGCCATGCGCACATCGCCGGCGGCGAAGACTTTCGGTTGAGATGTCTGATAGTCTTCGGTGTTGGCTTTGACATTGCCGCGATCATCAAGATCGACTTTAAGGTCTTCAATCAAGCCTTCATGGGTCGGATGGACAAAACCCATCGCCAGCAGAACCAGATCGGCAGGTACACTGTCGCTAGAATCATCTACTTCGACCATTTCCATACGGCCATCGTCATTTTTCTGCCATTCCACACGAACCGTATGCAGGCCGGATATATTACCGCCGGCATCAATGAAGTTCTTGGTGGTAATTGCCCAATCGCGATTTGCGCCTTCATCATGCGACGTTGAAGTGCGCATCTTCATCGGCCAGTCCGGCCACGTCAGTAGCTTGTTTTCTTTCTCAGGTGGTTGCGGCATGATTTCCAACTGGGTGACGCTTGCAGCGCCCTGGCGGAAAGAGGTGCCGACACAGTCAGAGCCGGTGTCTCCGCCGCCAATGACCACAACATGTTTATCTTTTGCGAGAATGTCTTCTACGTCGCCTAAATCTTCACCGGAAACCCGGCGATTTTGTTGAATTAGAAAATCCATCGCAAAATGAACACCATTGTGTTCGCGGCCTGGCACTGGCAGGTCGCGGGGCGCTTCTGCGCCGCCCGATAACACAATCGCATCAAACTCTTTATCGAGGTCTTCGGTGGTTACATCAACGCCAATATTGGTGTTGCAGCGGATCGTAACGCCTTCCTGTTCCATCTGAACATGGCGTCGGTCGATCAAATGTTTTTCCATTTTAAAATCGGGGATGCCGTAGCGCAGCAGGCCGCCAATTTTTGCGTTTTTCTCGAACAGGGTCACGTCATGACCGGCGCGGGCGAGTTGCTGAGCCGCCGCCATGCCCGCGGGACCTGAACCGACGACAGCGACTTTTTTGCCTGTTTTGTGCTCTGCTGGCTGAGGCTTAACCCAGCCTTTTTCCCAAGCTTTGTCGATGATTGCGCATTCAATTGTTTTAATCGTAACCGGATTATCATCAAGATTGAGGGTGCAGGATTCTTCGCACGGCGCTGGGCAAATACGGCCAGTGAATTCCGGGAAGTTGTTGGTGGAGTGCAGTACTTCGATGGCTTCTTTGAATTTGCCGCGATACACCAAATCATTCCAATCAGGGATGATGTTGTTAACCGGGCAGCCTGTATGACAATAAGGGATTCCGCAATCCATGCAGCGCGCACCTTGACGCGACAATTGTTTCTCGCTCAATGGCACAACAAATTCGTTGTAATGTTTTACGCGTTCTTCCGGTGAACGATAGCTGCGCTCGCGCAATTCGTATTCGATAAACCCAGTTACTTTACCCATGATTAATCTCCTACCGCCACGCCGATTTCTGACTGGCTGGCATCTGGCAGGTCTGCCTCCTCTGCTCGCGCTTGCATTTCTTGCAGTGCACGGCGGTAATCAACAGGCATTACTTTGACAAATTTTGGTAGGTAATCATCCCAATTATCGAGAATTTCACGTGCTCGATCGCTATCGGTATAGTGCATATGATTTTCGATTAGTTTGCGGAGACGAAGTGCATCGTAACCGGTCATGTCTCCCATGATGTCGACACGACCATGGGTCTCAAGATCGCCGCGTTGATGAGAGTGATCTTCATGCATGCGATCTTCGTCGCTGATCGGTTCAAGATCGACCATCGCCATATTGCAGCGAATATCGAAATCATGTGACTCGTTGAGGACATAGGCAATGCCGCCGCTCATGCCAGCTGCAAAGTTACGGCCTGTCTCGCCAAGCACAACGACAACGCCGCCAGTCATGTATTCACAGCAATGATCGCCGACACCTTCAACAACAGCAGTGGCACCGGAGTTGCGCACGGCAAACCGCTCGCCGGCGACGCCTCTGAAATAGCACTCACCTTCGATGGCACCATAAAGTGCGACGTTACCGATGATGATATTTTCTTCGGCTTTGAATTTTGAGACTTTCGGCGGATAGACGACAAGCCGACCACCACTAAGACCCTTGCCAATATAGTCATTGGCATCGCCTTCAAGCTCGATGCTGACGCCTCTGGACAAAAATGCACCAAAACTTTGACCGCCTGAGCCATTCGCCTTGATTTGGATGGTGTCATCTGGCAAGCCGCGCTGGCCATATTTTTCTGCGATTTCACCCGAGAGCATCGCGCCAACCGTCCGGTTAACGTTGGCGACGTCGATTTCAATTTTTACCGGCTGACCATTTTCCAGCGCCGGTTTCGCTTCTTCGATCAGTTTGTTGTCGAGCGCTTTTTCGAGACCATGATCTTGCTTTTCGGTGTTATAGACGGCGACATCTGGGCCCATATCCGGCTTATAAAGTATCCGGGAGAGATCGAGACCGTTGGCTTTCCAATGGTCGATGGCGCTGTTCATTTTTAAGTAATCAGGGCGGCCAATCATGTCATTGATGGTACGAACGCCGAGCTTCGCCATAATGCCGCGGAGTTCCTCAGCAACAAAGAACATATAATTTACGACATGCTCAGGTTTGCCTTTGAATTTTTTGCGGAGCTCTGGGTCTTGCGTGGCAATACCAACCGGGCAGGTGTTGAGATGACACTTGCGCATCATGATACAGCCGGACGCAATCAATGCTGCTGTTGCGATGCCGTATTCATCGGCACCGAGGAGCGCTGCAACTGCAACGTCCCGGCCGGTGCGAATGCCGCCATCCGCTTGCACGCAAATCCGGCCGCGGAGTTTGTTTAAGACCAAAGTTTGATGGGTTTCAGCCAAGCCAATTTCCCACGCCGAACCGGCGTTCATAATGGATGTGATTGGGCTTGCGCCGGTGCCGCCATCCAGACCGGAAATTAGAACATGATCGGCATGCGCCTTTGAAACACCCGCGGCGATCGTGCCAACGCCAACGATAGAGACCAGCTTCACACTAATCCGAGCTTTTGGATTAACATTTTTCAGATCATGGATAAGTTGGGCCAGATCCTCAATCGAATAAATATCGTGATGCGGCGGTGGTGAAATCAGACCAACACCCGGCGTAGAATGGCGGACTTTAGCGATTGTTTGGTCAACTTTGTGACCTGGTAGCTGACCACCTTCACCCGGTTTTGCACCTTGCGCCATTTTAATCTGAATTTCGTCAGCATTTCGGAGATATTCAACGGTCACACCGAAACGGCCAGAGGCAACCTGCTTGATCGCAGAGCGCATAGAATCTCCGCTGGCGAGCGGTACATAGCGTTCAGGTTCTTCGCCGCCCTCACCGGTATTGGATTTTCCACCAATTCGGTTCATCGCAATCGCGAGATTGGTGTGCGCTTCAAATGAAATAGAGCCAAATGACATTGCGCCGGTGACGAACCGTTTTACGATTTCGGAAGCCGGTTCGACTTCATCGATTGAAATGGCTTCGTTGCCGTCAAAATCAAACTCGAACAGACCGCGCAGGTTTTTCAGCTTACGGGAATGGTCATTCATCGCAGCGGCATACTCATTATAGGTATCTTGCGAATTACCGCGTGCGGAATGTTGCAGCTTTGCGATTGTTTCCGGATTCCACATGTGTTCTTCGCCGCGAATCCGGTACGCCAGCTCACCACCAACGTCCAAGGCGTCATCCAAAATAGGAGAATCGCCATAGGCTAGTTCATGGCGTGTGACTGTTTCCTGCGCTACTTCTTCAATGCCAATTCCTTCAATCGCCGAAGCTGTGTTGGTGAAGTAGGCCTCAATAAATTCATTGCGCAGTCCGATCGCATCAAAAATCTGTGCGCCGCAATAAGACTGATAGGTCGAAATGCCCATTTTAGACATAACCTTCAAGATGCCTTTATCGATGGCCTTTACGTAGCGCGTGTGCGCTTCGGTTAATGTGAGGTCATCGGGCAATTGCGCGCGCGCATCCGTAATTGTGTCGAAGGCGAGATAGGGGTTAACGGCTTCCGCGCCATATCCTGCGAGCAGGCAGAAGTCATGGACTTGTCGAGCTTCACCGGTTTCGACGACCAATCCGGATTCGGTCCGTAAACCTTCACGGATTAGATGATGGTGAACGGCTGCTGTTGCCAGCAAAGGCGGTATGGCGACATGATCTTTATCTATGCTGCGGTCAGATAGAATGAGAATATTATGGCCTTCAAGAACGCTTTTTTGGGCTTCATTGCAAAGTCGTTCTAAGGCAGCCTCCATGCCTGCGGCTCCATCCGATGCTGGATAACACATGCTGAGCGTAACTGATTGGAAAGACCCATTCGCGGTGTCGATGTGGCGAATTTTTTCCAGATCTACGTTCGATAAAACGGGCTGGCGAACTTCCAGGCGCATATGACTGCCGCCGGTTTCTAAATCCAGCAGATTGGGTCGTGGTCCGATCAACGACACCAAAGACATCACCAATTCTTCGCGAATAGGGTCAATCGGCGGGTTCGTTACTTGAGCGAAGGCCTGCTTGAAATAATCAAACAGCATTTTGGGTCGATCAGACAACACAGCATGCGGAATATCGCGGCCCATCGAACCAATTGGATCCTGACCACTGGTTGCCATCGGCAGCATGTAAAACTTTAAATCTTCCTGGGTGTAGCCAAAAGCTTGCTGACGGTCGAGCAAAGTCTGATGATCTAGCGGCATCGGTTCGACATCTGCAGGCAGGTCTTCCAAGCGAATTTGTGTTTCGTCTAACCAGTCTTGATAAGGGTGCGCCGTGGATAAACTGTCTTTCAATTCAGCGTCATCGATGATCCGGCCTTCTTCGAGATCAATCAGGAACATCTTACCCGGTTGCAGACGCCATTTTTCGATGATTTTCTCGTCTGGAATATCAAGAACGCCAACTTCCGAGCCCATCACGCAGAGATCATCATCGGTGACGATATAGCGGGCTGGGCGGAGGCCGTTTCGGTCCAATGTCGCACCGATTTGGCGGCCATCGGTAAACGCTACGGCGGCAGGGCCGTCCCAAGGTTCCATCAAAGCTGCATTATATTCATAAAAAGAGCGGCGGCCCTCATCCATCAGTGGATTGTCGTTCCAGGCTTCAGGAACCATCAACATCATTGCATGGGAAAGTGAGTAGCCACCTGCTACAAGCAACTCCAGCGCGTTGTCGAAGGTTGCCGAATCGGAATTTCCATCACCGATTAACGGCCAAAGTTTCTTAAGATCGTCGCCTAAAATTTTGGAACTCATATTGTGGCGCCGGGCGGCCATCCAGTTGATATTACCGCGAAGCGTATTGATCTCTCCGTTGTGGCACAAATATCGGAACGGCTGGGCCAATTCCCAAGACGGGAAGGTATTCGTCGAGAACCGTTGATGAACCAGCGCAAGCGCTGATTCGAAACGCTCATCTTGCAAATCGGTGTAATATTTTCCAACGCGATCCGCCAGCATCATGCCTTTAAAGCAAATCGTACGAGACGACATTGTCGAAACGTAGAAGGCTTCATCGCCGGCGAGATTGTCTTCAGCAACAACGTGGTGAGCTTGCTTGCGAATCACAAAAAGTTTGCTTTCAAAGGCATTACTGTCGGCGCAATTTTCGCCTTTGCCGACAAATATTTGGCGAATAAAGGGCTCCAACTCACGCACACTGTCACTCAGCCAGGAATTATCGGTTGGCAGGTCACGCCAGCCTAAAACGCTTTGGCCTTCTGCACGAACGAGGTCTTCAATCGCTTTTTCACAATCTGCTCGGGCTTTTTCGTCCTGAGGCAGGAATACCATACCAACACCGTAAGTACCGGCTTCCGGCAAGGTAATATCGAGTTCTGCACATTCTTCGCGTAAAAATCTGTCGGGAATTTGAACTAAAATACCGGCGCCATCACCTGCGAGAGGGTCGGAGCCAGCAGCGCCGCGGTGGGTCAGGCAGGCAAGAATCGTTAACCCTTGTTGGACCACTTTATGGCTCTTGCGGTTTTTGATATTGGCGACAAAGCCAATTCCACAAGAATCGTGTTCCTTACTGGGATTGTATAACCCTTGTTTTTCTGGATGACCCAATTTACTCATATTCCCTCGTACGCGTTATTCTACTTCAAAAAGAGCATGTTGATAGCAGGACATTATGTCGCTTGCAATCACCTCAACTCTTCATTTGAAGATCACCCAAACTTCAAGCGATCTTCAGTACTCATTTAGGTCAAGCCTGCCGTCCCTCCGTTATGCCGGAAGTGTTGTTTGGCAATCTTGCCTGGATAAAAGGTTCAGTACCTCCTCTGAACCGTCGCCTGCCTACTGCAAAGTAACGTAGAACATGCGTTCCAGGAGGGGCCTATCGTGGTCCATCCCGGCGGCAAGTTCTTTGGCAACCGGAAAATTTGGCGAAAATTTCGCCTTGCGACTTATTTGGGCAACATAATAATGGATAATGTTCGATTCGTCACGCCCACAGGTTAATATTTTCCTGTTTCTTCTATAAAACACCCACTTAGCCGTTGAAATAAAAGGGGAATTTTTCAGATATTTCTCTTGGTTGGGAACTATTTATTGTTCTAATCTCGGTAAATGTTCATTCTTTATAGCGATTTCGGCCTTGAAGGCCCCTATACTGGCCAGGTAAAGGCCAAATTGATAGAAAGCGCCCCAGAAGTGCCGATTGTCGATTTGATGGCGGACGCACCCCGTCAGAATCCACAAGCAGCAGCGTACCTTTTGGCTGCCTATGCCCTTGGATTTCCAGCAGATTCTATTTTTATTTGCGTTATTGACCCGGGTGTCGGAAGTGACCGCCCCGGCGTTATTGTAAAAGCAAACGATCATTGGTTTGTTGGGCCGAGTAATGGGCTTTTTGAACTGATTCTCCGGCGTGCGGAATCGGATGCCAAAATATGGGAGATAGATTGGCAGCCAGACACCGTTTCCGCCACTTTTCACGGCCGAGATATATTTGCTCCCGTATCCGGAATATTGGCAAATGGAAGCCCAATTCCAGGCATTGAACGTCCAATTGATTGGGAACGACAAAATGAGTGGCCTGATGAGCTGGCTGAAGTTATATATATAGACAACTATGGGAATGCGATTACTGGATTGCGAGCATCTTTCGTAAAACCGTCATATGCAATTGAGATAAACAGTGTTTATCTAGAGAATGCCGTTACATATTCCAGTGTTCCGTCTGGGCAGGCTTTCTGGTATGTAAATTCAAACGGTCTGATAGAAATTGCAGTAAATAAGGGAAATGCGTCAAAACATCTTAATTTGAATATAGGAACAAAAATTGGCGTGAGTGATGGTGCTCACAGCTCAAATTAATTCAGGTATTTAGTATGAAGACCAATTGTTGTGAATGATTTACAATGTATTTTAAATGTGGCATGTCAAAAGGTTACAAAATGCTCCGTTTGGGAAAAAACTAAATGTCAATTAGAGTAAAAATTTGGGGATGTCGCGGTAGTATCGCGTGTCCGGCACCTACCCACCTGAAATATGGTGGCAATACGACCAGTCTTGAAGTTGAGGTTGGCGGTTAGACCTTTCTGCTCGATTGTGGCACCGGTATTCGCAATCTTGGTCAGCAGATGATTAAAACTGATTTGCAACATTGCTATATGCTGCTTACTCACACCCATTGGGATCATATTAATGGGTTCCCATTTTTTGCTCCTGCCTTCGATCCAAACCGAAAATTCTATATCATGGCGGGCCATATGATTGATAAAGGCGGTATTAAAAACGTCTTTGAGGCGCAGATGGAAAATCCAATGTTCCCCGTGCCGCTTGAGGCCATGCAAGCCGAACTAACTTTTTCGGATTTCCGCGCAGGCGATGATTTGGATATAGGCAACAGCCCGAACATTAATGTCTCGAAATCCTTCGTGATGGACAATGCTCTTAATTTCCTCACGAATTTGTCCATCCACGTCGGCGACGACCAATCGTATATTCTCAAAATTTAACTGCGCCATGCTACTTGGTGTCCGATTATTTTATATAAGTCCCGTATACTCTCAAGAAAGCATGATTTAGACGTCATACCATTCGGTTACGCTTAATAACTTATCGCCGTTAGATTACGTATGACGGATTTTATTTCATTGTGTTTGGTTTAATACTACAAATTATTGTGAAAATACTAGCGTTTTATATTAGAAAAGGCGTAAATTGTTAGTATTGGTAGTAGGTGTATAGCAAACCGGGGGGTCGGATCAACTTAGGCAGGAGTCTAAATATGATTGTTTCTCAAATACTTAAGCAAAAAGGCAGTGATGTATTTACGGTCGCAAAAGATGCATCAATCAAAGATGTTTCCAGCATTTTAGCCGAAAAACGGATCGGTGCTATTGTCGTAACCGATGCGGAAAACACTGTTGAAGGAATTATTTCAGAACGAGATATCGTGCGCGGCCTCGCTCAATTCGGCCCAACCATCCTCGAAAAGAAGGTCGAAGAGCTCATGACAAAGAATGTCATAACGCACGGCCTAGATGGTCATATTGATGAATTAATGCAGGAAATGACCAACAGTCGTATCCGGCATTTACCGATTTTGGATGAGGGCAAACTTGTCGGCGTTATAAGTATTGGCGACGTCGTGAAAAAC
>CAJXJM010000083.1 GCA_913054205.1 uncultured Rhodospirillaceae bacterium | reverse complement strand
TCCTACCAATATATTTATGTAATGAAGCAACTTAGTAAAACCTTCCAAGGGGGGCGTGAGTTGATGAAGGATATTTCATTATCCTTTTTGCCCGGCGCGAAAATTGGCGTCCTTGGGGCAAACGGTGCTGGTAAGTCGACCCTATTGAAAATCATGGCCGGAATCGAAACTGAATATAACGGCGAAGCCTGGGCGGCAGAAGGCGCGCGAATCGGTTTTTTGCCGCAGGAACCTGAACTTGATCCGAAGAAAGACGTTGCCGGAAATGCAATGGAAGGCGTCGCGGAAATCAAAGATTTGATCGATCGCTTTAATGAGGTCAGCGCCAAATTCGCCGAGCCAATGGACGACGACGAAATGAACGATTTGCTTGAAGAACAGGGTGAGCTCCAGGAAAAAATTGATGCGGTCAATGGTTGGGAAATAGAACGCACCGTCGAAATGGCGATGGATGCATTGCGCTGTCCGCCGGGTGATGCCGATGTGACAAAACTTTCAGGCGGAGAAAAGCGCCGAGTAGCCTTGTGCCGCTTGCTGCTGCAAAAACCCGATCTTCTGCTGCTTGATGAGCCAACCAACCATCTGGATGCCGAATCAGTCGCCTGGCTGGAAATTCATCTTCAAGAATATCCCGGCACCGTTGTTGCCATCACCCATGATCGCTATTTTTTAGATAATGTTGCCGGCTGGATTCTCGAGCTCGACCGCGGACGCGGCATTCCTTATGAGGGAAATTATTCCTCTTGGTTGGAGCAAAAGCAAAAACGCTTGGCGCAGGATGAAAAGCAAGAACAAGCCCGTCAGCGCACTCTGGCGAACGAATTAGAATGGATCCGCCAATCGCCGCGTGCCCGTCAGGCAAAAAGTAAAGCGCGTATAACAGCCTATGAAAAATTGAAATCTGAAGCCGACAATAAAACACCGGATACCGCGCAAATTATTATCCCGCAAGGACCCCGTCTTGGTGATTTGGTGATTGAAGCCGAAGGACTCTCGAAGGGTTTTGATGACCATCTATTGTTCGAAGATTTTGGCTTCAAAATCCCACCCGGTGCAATTGTTGGAATCATCGGCGCCAACGGTGCGGGTAAAACGACGTTGTTTAATTTAATTTCCGGAACCGAAGATTTGGACAGCGGCTCAATACGGCTCGGTGATACGGTCAAACTTGGCTATGTCGACCAATCTCGGGAAGAACTTGCGGGCGATAAAACGGTATGGGAGGAAATCTCAGAAGGGTTAGACGAAGTTGAGCTTGGCCACAGAACGATGCAAAGCCGGGCCTATGTTTCACAATTTAACTTCAAAGGCCCGGACCAACAGAAAAAAGTCGGGCAATTGTCAGGTGGTGAACGCAACCGGGTGCATTTGGCAAAAGTTATGAAATCCGGCGCGAATGTTATCATGCTCGATGAGCCGACCAATGATTTGGATGTTGATACGCTGCGCGCCCTCGAAGAGGCATTATTGGCATTCCCAGGATGTGTGCTGATAACCAGCCACGATCGATGGTTTTTGGATCGCATCGCTACTCACATCATCGCTTTCGAAGGCGACAGTCAGGTTGTCTGGTTTGAAGGTAACTATGATGATTATGAGGCAGATCGTCACAGTCGTCTTGGAGCCTTAGCGGATCAACCACACCGGATTAAATATCGGCCGCTTACACGGAATTGATTCGCAAACTGATTTCGAGAGATTAGCTCGCGGAGGATTTAAGATCGGCGATCTTTTTTGACAGCGCATCAATGAGCCCCGACACTTTGCCACCTCGGTTGCGGATGACGGACACAAATTCAGAGCGTTGTGTTTGTATCCAACTGACGCCCTCGACGACGATGTCAATAATCTGATACCTGCCGTCCGAATAATTGACTCGCCAAACGATGCGAATTGGTTTGCCACTCTTGCGATTTATCTGCGTGTTTACAAAGGCAGAGCTTCTACGGCTGGTGGTGGCATTGATTTGTAATTTCGAATTTGTGTAGGCTTTGAAGCGCTTTGTGTAGGTTGCGATGATGAAATCTTCGAAAAGCTTCAAATATAGTTTGCGTTCAATGCCCGAGGCGCGGCGCCAATACCGCCCGAGAACCCATTTCCCAACGCCACTGAGGTCGAAGCTCTCCATCATCAATTTGCGAAATCGAACCTGACGCTCGCTAATCGAAATACCTTCTACCAGTAAAGAACTTTCAGCTCTAATGACAAGGGCGCCGATAAATTTCTGCGCACCGTCGGTGAACCCATCCGCTTTCGCCTGCGAAATTGGTACTATGATAGATAAGGCCAGACCAAATAATGCGGCTATAGCGCCGCGATGAAAATTTTTCATTTTTTAGGTCCGTGGTCTTTTCCAGAACTTTTGTTGGACGGCTGGTCATCGGGATCAGCCAATTCAAAATCGCCGGAGAAATTAGGCGTTTCATTGTCCTTTGATCCGGTACCGTTCGAAATGTCATCATTTCGTCGCTGACGATAGAGGCTGCGAATGGCGGCATAAAAATCTATCGAAGATTTTTCGAGATCATCCAAGACATCCCAAAGCTGATCGCGCGTATCAATGCCGCCGATGATCGTCCGTGTTAGTGGCACCCAATCATTATCGGAATTTTCCGTCCACCAGTTGATCGGATCAAGGAAAAAATCGACAACTTTGCCGATCGCATCACGCGGATTGGAAGGGCCAAAGAGCGGCAACATAATATAGGGGCCTTCTCCGACACCCCATGTTGCTAACGTTTGGCCAAAATCTTCTTCATGAGGTTCGAATCCCCAATCTGCGGCTTGGTCTCGGAATCCAGCGACGCCAACTGTGGTGTTGATTAAAAACCGCATTACCGTATCGCCAGCGCGTTCCGCCTCGCCTTGCAGAATATCGTTGATAAGAACAACTGGTGTTTTTAAATTGTTGAGAAAATTATGGACGCCGGTTCGGAGGACTTCCGGAAAAATGCGGTAGAAGCTTGTGACTGGTTTAATTATTACGGCATCGAGACCCTGATTAAACTTAAATATAAACCGATTGGTTGGCTCACCGGGATCATTGATCTTTTGATGCTCCGCCAGCGCTTCGGCATCTCCACTCGGTGCAGACGCACAATTTGCCAGCGTCAATACTGCGAACAACAGAATAGAAATTCTCATGAAGGCCTGAAATTTTACGCGCACCAATTTAACACCCTATTTTTACTGCCTATATGAAACAGCTTTATATTAAAATTCCCAACGGCACAGCGACGCCTAAAAATACTACCTGTTGTCGCTTAAATTAAATAATACCCAACATGTTGAGGAAATAACGTTAAAACCGAATTAAATTTTTATCCCTGAACGATGATACTGTAAATCACTCTACCGTCAATTTATAGCGTAACCATTAAAAAAAACTCTGAGTTGATTTCTTTTTTTTCAATGGTTTATCTTGAGTGTTGTAAAAAAGCAACAATATAGCCTCATAGCCTCAATTTTCACGGCATATGGGAGTAGGTAATCATCTATTCCATCCACCACCATTGTTATTTTGGTATTTAATCCGAGTTGCCAATCGCCTCCAAATTCGAATTTCAATTTCTACAATAACATATGGGTAGGATTTATAAAATTAAAAGCTGGTAATTATATAAAGATATAATTATATCGTTATATACAATATTATCGTTAATTATAGCGAAAAATCAAAACTCTCCAGGGTTAAAATGGACGAATTACTAAAAACACTGAAGGCAGTTGCCGAGCCAAGTCGATTACGGCTGTTGGCGCTGTGTGCCGAGGGTGAATTTACCGTCAGCGAACTCGTCCAAATTCTGGGGCAATCTCAGCCCCGCGTGTCGCGTCATCTTAAGCTTTTATGCGATGCCGGTTTATTGCAAAAACTGCGGGAAGGCAGTTGGATGCTGTACCGCTTTGCGCCGGAAAAAGGGGCGGCGGATATAGCTGATCTTTTGTTGTCGCGCATTCCTGAAAAAGATCCCACCTTCGCCATGGATCGAAAACGCCTTCGTAAAGTATTGGCGGACAGGAGTAAGGCTGCGGAGGTATATTTTAACCAAACTGCGGATCATTGGGATGAGATCAGAGGGCTTCATGTTGAAGACGCAGAAGTTGAAAATGCTATTACTCAAAATTTGTACAGTGGGCCAATCGAAAAGTTTCTTGATATTGGAACGGGAACCGGTCGTATCCTTGAACTTATAGCGCCCCATGCCAAATCAGCGGACGGTATTGATCTGTCTCAAGAAATGTTGGCCATTGCTCGCGCCAATTTGGACCAAGCAAGCTTGAAAAATTGCCAAATTCGCCAAGGTGATATGTATCAATTACCCTTTGGTGACAATCAATATGATGCGGCCTGCATCCATCAGGTCATGCATTTTGCCGATGAGCCAAATCGGGTCATTGGCGAGGCGGCCCGCGTACTTCGGCCAGGCGGCAAACTCGTTGTCGTGGATTTTGCCCCTCACGATATGGAAGATCTCAGAAATACCTATCATCATCGCCGGCTCGGTTTTTCGGATGGCGAGTTTGTCCATTGGTTCCAGCGAAACGGATTGAGTTTTAAATCACCTCAACATCTGCCAGGTGGACAGATAACGGTAGCAATTTGGACCGGCATAAAAGCCATCCCGAAAGGCGGATAGAAAAATGACAGAACCTAAAAAATTAGTCATGCCGATTGCGCAACCACTGATGGGCAAAGTCGGAGTGTCATTTGAGTTTTTCCCACCGAGCACCGAAAAAATGGAGCAGACGCTTTGGGAATCGGTCGAACGATTGGCACCGCTGTCCCCGGATTTTGTCTCCGTGACATATGGCGCTGGCGGCTCGACGCGGGAGCGCACCCATGCAATTGTCAGCCGCATCCAAAAAGAAAAGGGCATCACAGCGGCGGCTCATTTGACCTGCGTTGCGGCCAGCCGAGATGAAGTAAATGCGGTTGCGGAAAATTATTGGGCCGAAGGTATTCGGAATATCGTTGCGCTCAGAGGTGATCCGCCAGAAGGCCAGACTAAATATGAGCCGCATCCGGATGGCTATCCATTTGCCGTTGATTTGGTGGCGGCCTTAAAAAAGATCGCCGACTTTGATATCAGTGTCGCCGCTTATCCCGAAGTGCATCCCGAAGCTCAAAGCGCTGATGCCGACCTCGACAATCTCAAACGAAAAATCGATGCCGGTGCGAGCCGGGCGATAACGCAGTTTTATTTTGATGCCGCGACCTATCTGCGATTTCGCGACCGAGCGGCAGATGCGGGCATCACTGTACCAATCATACCAGGTATCCTACCGGTGACAAATTTTAAACAGGTGACAAAATTCTCAGCCATGTGCGGTGCCAGTGTTCCAGATTGGATGGCGGATTTATTCACCGGCCTTGATGGTGATCCGGGCACCCGTCAATTGGTTGCTGCGACCGTAACTGCTGAGCATTGCCGCGTCTTGCAATCGGAAGGCGTCGATAAAATTCATTTTTATACGCTGAACCGAGCTGACCTCACTTACGCTATTTGTCACATCCTTGGAATTAGAGACAGCAATGCCAATTAACGCGCCATCAACACGGGATAAATTGATTGCTCTTTTTGAGAAGCGCATCGCTGTGCTCGATGGTGCGACAGGCACGATGATCCAAGACTATGAATTGGAGGAAAAGGATTTTCGCGGCGAGATGTTCAAAGAACATAGCCATGACCAAAAAGGAAACAACGATCTTCTGACGCTCACCCAGCCGGGTATTATTCGCGAAATTATTGCCGCTTATATTGCCGCAGGCACAGACATCATAGAGACCAACACCTTTAACTCCACGACGATTTCGCAGGCCGATTACGGCATGGAGGATAAAGTTTATGATTTGAATTTTGAAGCGGCGAAGCTCGCTCGTGAGGTCGCCGATGAGGCGGCTAAAAATGAAGGCCGAGAGGTTTATATCGCCGGCGTTCTAGGACCAACCAACCGCACGGCGTCAATTTCTCCGGACGTGAACGATCCCGGCTATCGCAATGTGTCGTTTGACGAATTGGCAGATGCCTACACGCAAGCGGCGGGTGCGCTCATTGATGGCGGTGCCGATCTGCTCATAGTCGAAACCATTTTCGATACACTAAATGCCAAGGCCGCCCTTTACGCCGTCATGAAACTGCAAAATGAACGCGAGATTGACGTGCCGCTGATGATATCCGGCACAATCACCGATTCATCGGGGCGCACATTAACCGGGCAAACGCCGGAAGCCTTTTGGAATTCCGTTGCCCATGCCAAACCTTTGGTTATTGGCTTGAACTGTGCGCTTGGTGCGGCTGATCTCCGTCCGCACATTCAAGCGCTGTCAGGAATAGCCTCCACTTATGTCAGCCTGCATCCCAATGCCGGTCTGCCGAACGCGTTTGGCGGCTACGACGATACGCCCGAATACATGGCAGAAACGCTGCATGAATTTGCCGAAAGCGGTTTTTTAAATGTCGTCGGCGGGTGCTGCGGCACAACACCGGACCACCTGCAGGCAATTGCGGAAACGGTAAGCAACCTCTCCCCTCGGATCATTCCAGATATCGCAGCGCATGGCAGGCTAAGTGGTTTGGAGCCGTTGAATATTAACGAAGTTACAGGTTTTGTGAATGTCGGCGAGCGGACCAATGTCGCTGGCTCGGCGCGCTTTAAAAAGCTGATTATGGAGGGGGATTATGATACCGCGCTTGATGTCGCGCGGAGCCAAGTTGAAAACGGTGCCCAGATCATCGATGTGAATATGGATGAAGCGATGCTCGATTCCGAAGCAGCAATGGAGCGCTTTTTAAAACTGATTGCTTCCGAACCTGATATTTGCCGCGTACCGATCATGATCGACAGTTCCAAATGGTCGGTGATCGAGGCTGGCCTCAAATGTGTTCAAGGCAAAGGCGTCGTTAATTCGATCAGCCTCAAGGAGGGCGAGACGGCTTTCAAAGCCCAGGCTCAGGAGGTTCTCTTTTACGGTGCGGCAGCCATTGTTATGGCCTTCGATGAACAAGGCCAGGCTGATAGCTATGAACGCATGATCGAGATTTGCACAAAATCTTATCGCATCCTAACCGAAGAAGTTGGTTTCTTGCCGCAAGATATTATATTTGATCCTAACATTTTTCCGGTCGCAACCGGCATTGAGGAGCACCGCAATTTTTCCAAGGCCTATATTGAGACGGTTAAATATATAAAAGAAAACCTGCCCCATGCGAGTATCAGCGGCGGCGTCAGTAACGTGTCGTTCTCATTTCGCGGCAATAATGCAGTGCGCGAAGCAATGCACGCGGTATTTCTGTATCACGCCGTTAATGCCGGTATGGATATGGGCATTGTCAATGCAGGGCAATTGGACATCTACTCGGATATCGAACCGGATTTAAGAGAGCGGATTGAAGACGTTATCCTCAACCGGCGGGAAGACGCGACGGATCGTCTGTTGGAAGTCGCTGATCAGGCGCGGGGCCAGGCTAAAGAAAAAGCTGAGGATTTATCCTGGCGGGAAGGCACGATCGGGGAGCGCATGGCGCATGCTTTGGTGAAAGGAATTACCGACTACATTGTCGACGACACCGAAGAGGCGCGGCTTGAGGCGGACCGTCCCATCAAAGTTATTGAAGGACCATTGATGGATGGTATGAATATTGTCGGTGATCTGTTTGGCTCCGGCCAAATGTTCCTGCCGCAAGTTGTAAAATCCGCTCGCGTGATGAAACAAGCTGTTGCTCATCTTGTGCCCTTTATTGAAGCTGAAAAAGAAGCCAGCGGTAAGATCGAGGCCAAGGGCAAGATATTGCTCGCAACAGTTAAAGGCGATGTCCACGATATTGGTAAAAACATCGTTGGTGTAGTGCTGCAATGCAATAACTACGATGTGGTCGATCTCGGCGTGATGGTGCCGTATGAAAAAATCATTGAGGCCGCCAAAGAGGAAAATGTCGACATCATCGGGTTGTCAGGACTGATCACACCGTCCCTGGAGGAAATGGCTTCAGTCGCCAAAGAGCTTTCCCGGGACAAGTTTGATATCCCGCTGCTGATCGGTGGTGCGACCACGTCAAAAGTTCACACAGCGGTTAAAATCGCGCCCAATTATGACGGACCAACAATATATGTCACCGATGCCTCCCGCGCGGTCGGCGTTGCCAGCAATCTGTTGAGCGATACTTTGCGTGATGATTACGTTGCTAAGATGCGCACTGAAAATAATAGCGTCCGCCAGGAATATGAAAGCCGCGAACAGAAAGATAATCTTGCAACGATTGGCAAAGCGCGTGAGACAGCGCATAAAATTGATTGGTCAAATGCCGCGCCGCCAGAGCCGACTTTTTTGGGTGTGCAGGAGTTTAAAAACTACGATCTTGCCGAACTGACGACCAGGATCGATTGGACGCCGTTTTTCCGAACCTGGGAATTGGCAGGAAATTATCCCAAGATTTTGAAAGACGAAGTTGTCGGCGCGGCGGCGCAATCGTTGTTTAACGATGCTCAAGCCATGCTGCAGCAATTGGTCGGTGAGCAGTGGCTGCGGGCGAATGCCGTCGTTGGTTTTTTCCCAGCGAATGCGGTCGGTGATGATATTGAAATCTATACCGACGAGACCCGCAGCGAGGT
>CAJXJM010000082.1 GCA_913054205.1 uncultured Rhodospirillaceae bacterium | reverse complement strand
TCCTTGTTGCTGTGAGCACATCAATTGGCATTTCCACATCGCCGAGCACTGCTGAAACACTCGCCGAACATTTTAGCCAAAGGCCGATCGTTATACACATGGGGTTTCCGGGCGGCGGTTTTTTTGCCTCAGCGAAACTTGCCGGCAAATACATGCAGAAATATGTCCCGGGAAATCCGAAAATTCTGTTCTCCCCTCAGCCCGGCCGAATAGGGACCAAAGTTCTGGATTTTTTAGCTCAATGGGCTCCCAAGGATGGCACGCATTTGGGAATGCCCGGCTCACTTGGTCCCTGGTGGCCGCTACAGTTTAAGGCCCCAGTAAAATACGACCCACTCAAAATGAGTTATATTGGCAATGTCAATTCGGCCGGCGATACATACCTTCTTGTCCGCTCAGACGTTGGAATTCGTACACTGGCAGATTTGAAATCGAAAACTTTGCGGGTCAGTAATTCACGCGGCGCTTATCGTTTTTTTGTTGCCGCTATCAATAATATCCTCGGCACAAAAATTACCTATGTTGGTGACTACCCCTCCCACAAGGACGCCTTTACCGCAATGCTGGAAGGGAAAACTCAAGGCGTCGCCGGATCAGGTGTGACGGCCAATGCAGAACACCGCCACTTTTTTCCGAACCTTCTTAATGGAGGCAAAGCGATCCCCATCCTGCGCTACACCGCATCGACAAAAAGCTCGGTTTATCCAAACGTCTTATTGGCAGGACAGGTGGCGACGACGGCAACGCAAAAGCAAGCTCTTGAAATCGCCTTTTCCAGTCAAGTATTAGATCGTCCCCTAATGGGCCCTCCCGGTATGCCGCCCAAATATCTAAAAGCGCTACAACACGCCTTCATGCAAGCGATGAAAGACCCGGCATTGATCGCCGAAGCGAAAGCCAAAAAGATCGGTCTCGAAAATCCGATGAGCGGACCTGACATGCTGGCATATGTAAAGAAGGTTTACGCGCTCCCTAAAGCAGCCAAGATCATGGCCAAAAAAGCGCTGTCCGATAAAAGCTTTTTGGAACCTGTCAAATACAAATCCTTCCAAGCTGTACTTACGAAAATCAAACAAAAGGGCAAAAGCCCGCATGCTATTCTATTTTTCAAAGGCAAAGGTAAAATACCAATCGTCACTCATCTAGATGCGCGGACGACCCAACTGATAACCTCTGGCCGGGAAATTTTAATTCCGCCGTTTAAAATCAAAGAACTGAGCACCGGTATGAAATGTGAAATTTCCTGGACTGGCCCCGGCACGACAGCAGGAAAAATAGTGTGCAATTAACGAAAACCTTAATTTTTCAGCCCAATGTCCGCTTTGGGTCATCAACGGACTCTTTTGGCAATACCTCGGTTGTCCGCGCTAGATTCGATGTCGGCAATCAAGACCTTCGAGGAGATGTCGTTAATGGTGCGAAGTCACAAAAAACTGGTCTTATGTCTCTTGATTTTGTTTGGCCTGTGCCTGTCGCCAACCGTGTTGGAAGCGCAATCACCGGCGCTGACTGCGAACCTGGAACAGGGTAGCAAACTTAAGGCGGCCGAAAAATACAAAGAGGCCGTGCCCTACTACGTCAAGGCATTGGAAATCGGTGAGCGGGAGTTAATCGATAGAGAAATTTTTAAGCTGCAACGTAACGCTGCTCTTGCCGAGTGGCAGCATCTTTGTGCTGTATAAATTCCCAGTATTCACGGTACACAGAGACTAGTTCGCATTCGTCTGACAGCACCCATCTATGTGCTTACTGACAGTTAATGCGGCAATGTCTTTTTTTACCTAGTCAATTAAGCCTTTCTCACGAACCCATGTTATGACCTGCCCGACCGCTTCTTCCAACTTCTCAGGTTGATCCTTGTAGTAATGACCGGCGCCGTCGATGACGTGCATGGTTTTGTCGGTGCTTGCAGAGGCCTTGAATATTTCTCGCGTATGACTGGGCGGCGTCGCGTCGTCAGCTTGGTTTTCAACCAATAGCAAAGGTGTATCGATCTTAGCGGCGCAGGAGATTCCATCTGCATTGGATTTTTCTGACCACTGGGACATCCAAGCCCGAAGGGTACTAAAACGGGCGATACCAACAGGGCCTACATTGACAGTTTCCGGGTCGCCCAGATAACACCAATTCGCTTTACGACCATTTGGTTCAAGCGTCAGATCAAAATGGCGTGGGTCGGCCATCGTCCGATGGGTAATAAAGGGTCGTTCCAGTTCCAGCCCGCCTTTTTCTTTTAACTCCGCCAGCGTTGCTTCGACACGCTTTGTTATTTTTTGGATGCGGCCAATTTGTGCGTCTCGAAAACGCGTCACCCAAGCGGAGTCATACGGCGGTTGGTTTGGATTATCAGAATTATAAAGGTCTAACTCGATTTCCCGATTGTCAGGATCATTTTCATCTAGAACAGAAGGGTCAATCCATTCAGATAGAATTTTTGCGCGACCGATATGAGCTGCAATAAAAACGACCAAATCAGCAGGGATCAATCCTGCCGTGGTCAGATCCAGAGGATCGCCTGCCGGGGTCTCGGTGATGGTTGGGTTGAGTGCCTGGGATTGATAATAAAGCGTCAACGAGCCGCCACCGCTCCAGCCCATCAAAACAACATTTTTGTAACCAAGTTCTTCCTTCGCGTAACGAACATAAGCGCCGAGGTCGATGACGACTTTTTCCATAATTAGAGACGTATCATTTTTTGCATAGCGGCTACCGCAGCAGAGGACATGACATCCGGCGGCGGCCAATCCCGCCGGAAAAGGCATTAAATTCAAGGTTGTTGCCGGATGCATAAATATAAAAACCGTGTCTGATTTAGCCTCTCGCGGCAAAATGAGCTGGCCTTCCAAAAAGACATATCCTTGACTACCGACAAAGCCATAGGTTTCTGTAAAAGAAGGACTGTCTTCAAATTGGACAATTACTGGAATACGGTCGATTTCGTGGTTCGACATAAATAAACTCCCTATCACAAAATATATTAATGCAGCGCTGCAAAATCATCTTGGCAGATGGTGATAATTTGGTCGCGAAACCACGCGTGGCAGGGATCGCGATCCAAACGCATGTGCCAAACCATATCCAATGGAAAATCGGGAATTTTAAACGGCACTTCCAATATCTCCAATGCGTATAGTTTTTGCGCATAGAGAGCAAGGTTTTGGGGCAGCATCAGTAACCTGTCGGTGCCTACCATGGCAGCGGCGGCAAAGTAAAGTTTCGCTTTCCAGCTAAATCTTTAGCGCCACCCCCACGCCAACGGAGCATGTTCGCCAGCGGTGGCGCTGATCTTTCAATGGTGGCAAATACAACAACTGTGGATGATTTGCAGGATTGGTCTGCTCCGGCAAATAAATCAGTCATTTAGCAGATGACCTGCATCAGATAATTTTAATGCATAGTTTCAATGGGTTAACATCAATAAATTCTAATATATGAAAGGGAAAATTGGAGTTTTACGACTTTTGCGTGAAATTTTTTGTAGCCTTTCTATAAATAAACCATGTAAAATCCTATTTCTGTTCCTATATAGCAGGTGAATAATCACTCGCCTGTAGGCGTGGCTATTGTTATGCGCTGAGCAAGTTGAGTAAATACGGAGTAGTTATTGAAATGGATATTGCAACACTATTAGGATTGGCTTTTGGCATAACAGTTGTTTCGCTTGCCATTTTAACTGGTTCTAATTTTTCAATTTTTATGAATTTGCCAGGATTTTTGATTGTTGTAGGCGGCACATTTGCGGCGACTATGATAAAGTTCCCCCTGTCAGGTGTCTTCATTTCAATGCCGATCGGACTCAAAGCTGCGTTTATGAACGAAAGCGAAAAACCCCGCGACTATAATTACGCTCGCCGTGAAACTCGTCAAAAAGGCTAGAAAAAAAGGTCTGGTCAGTCTCGAAAAAGAAAAAATCCGAAATCCTTTTTACCGCAAAGGCATTCAGTTATGCGCGGACGGGCGCGATCTCGATTATATCCGCAAAATTTTAACTCAAGAGATGGCGCAGTCGATTCAACGCGAAGAAGTTGGCGCCCGGGTGTTCCAGGCGATTGGTGAAGCCGCGCCGGCATTTGGGATGTTTGGTACCCTCGTTGGTTTGGTCCAGATGCTAAGTAATATGAACGACCCGTCGGCAATTGGCCCGGCAATGGCGATTGCCTTGCTCACCACACTTTATAGCGTGCTCATAGCCAATCTCATCGCGTTGCCAATTGCCGACAAACTTGAAGACAAATCGGCGCGTGCAAAAAACCTACGGGCGCTCATTATTGAGTGCATATTTCAGGTTCAACAAATGCAAAACCCAACAGCAGTGCGTGAAATACTTGAACCCTTCCTACCAGAGAAGCGACGGGAAGGTGCAAGCAGCGATTCATATACTACCGGTACTACCGGATCGAAAGGTTCGTCGGTTAAAAAGGCGGCCTAGGATAGCCAATGGCAGGTAACTCAAAAGCTAGAAGTCATGGAGCACCCGCGTGGTTAATGACATTCGCTGACTTGATGGCACTTTTATTTGCCCTATTTGTCTTAATTTTGTCCTTTTCCGACGTCGACAGTGACAGTTTCAAACGTAACGCTGGACCAATCGCTGCGGCGTTTAATCAAAGTCGGCCAGTTTTTGTGATGCCGACAATAGACTCGCCTCAATCAAAGCTCCAACTACCACAAGAACAAACCACGACCACTCAACCCGAAATCTCATCTAATACAGATAATTATTTAAAGGAAGTTGCGCGAAACGAAATTGTCAATTTAGTTAAATCGAGGGTATCCTCGGAACTTTCCAGCAATCTCATCGAACTGGTGGTAAAAGAGAACCATATCATTATGCGTTTTCCAGCCCATTCGGCGTTTCGCAAGGGAGATTCCACCCTAGCGCCATCCATCATCCCAACGATGGATCGAATCGCCGATATACTTTCGCGATCGGAAGGACAAATATCGGTCACCGGCCACACCGACAACTCGCCCATCTCGACCTCAAGATTCCACTCCAATTGGGATTTATCCACGGCCCGGGCGGTTTCTGTTATTCACAGAATCCTACGTCATCGTGGCCTTAGCCCAAAACGTGTAGCGGCGACCGGCAAAGCAGACACTGAACCGCTTGTGTCAAACGACACCTCTGAAAACCGCCTTCGCAATCGACGCGTTGAAATCGTTATTGAAATACCGACGAGCAGAAGCGCCAGATAAAAAGGCCACACCACTCGGCATGACCTTTTTTCAAATCGTATAAAATCGAAATTAGATTGTGCTGTAGGCTGCCTTGAAAGCCAGCAGATCCACCTGCTTTTCAAAAAATACTGCCAACTTATTTTGCGAATCACCGACAGAAAAATCTTCCACCACTAATTTCACATCGCCATCACAATTTTCATTTAACCAATTTTCGAAAATGCTAGCGCTCCGCGGTGTTTTAAAACTCACGCCATGTCTCAAGTCGCTCATCGACTACTCCATATAAATAGGTTCTGATATTTATACAAATTGGTCTCTCGCACAGAACCTTCAACAGGAGTTTTGTTTCAAAATTTTTCAGTGTCAGCGTTGTCTAAACTTTGGCGGGTTCAAGTGTTTTGCATGATCTTCATCGATTCGGGCATGGTCGATCAGCAAATTAGTTGGAATTTGATATTTGGATTGCGAAATGATTTAGAGCAGTGCTCCTCATATTCACGGAAATGGGTATTTTGTGGCCAAAAATGGTGCAATTCAAAGCTTTTTAAACATGTTTTTGCGATTCGGATATGATCTAGGTAAAATTTGTATAAAATCGCCTCATATTTTGACCTTACCCCATTGACAATCACCTTCTAGGCCGTTAATTTCCGCGCCTTCCGTAAGGGCTCCTGGTTGGTGCCCTATTTTTATACGGCTCATATTACCAAGTGAAAAAGAGAACAATGTACGCAGTCATAAAGACCGGCGGTAAGCAATATCGAGTTTCACCGGGCGACGTTATCGTTGTCGAGAAACTACTGGGCGATGCCGGCGCCAAAATAAAATTGGACCAAGTGCTGATGGTCGGAGAAGACGGTAAAGACCCAGAAGTGGGTGCGCCTCTGATTTCCAGTGCTGCGGTCAACTGCGAAGTACTGGATCAGTCGCGTAGCGATAAAGTCATCGTTTTTAAGAAAAAACGGCGTAAGGGCTACAAGCGCACCAAAGGTCATCGCCAACAGCAAACTGTTTTGCGTGTCTTGGATATCAACGGCAAAGGCGCGGTTAAAGCGGCTGCAAAAAAAGCGGCTCCAAAGAAGGACGATGCGCCAAAAGCTGAAGCTAAAGCTGAAACGAAGGCGCCTGCTGAAACGAAAGCGCCCGCTGAAAAGAAAGCCGCGGCTCCTAAGAAAAAAGCTGCGGCACCGAAGAAAAAAGCAGCAGCCCCTAAAAAGAAAGCTGCAGCAACAAAAAAGGCCGCCGCCAAGAAAAAAGACGATTAAGGAGAATTAGTCATGGCACATAAAAAAGCAGGCGGTTCATCCCGCAACGGACGTGATTCAGCTGGTCGTCGTCTCGGCGTCAAAAAATTTGGCGGCGAAGCCGTTCTTGCCGGCAACATCATCATTCGCCAACGTGGTACCAAATGGCACCCTGGGGATAATGTTGGCCTTGGCAAAGATCATACAATTTTTGCACTCATCGAAGGTAAAGTGAAGTTCCGGAAAACCGGCGCTGGAAAAACCTTTGTTGGTGTTGAGCCACTGTCCTAACATAACAGCAGCCAATCCAGATTATTAAGGGGAATGGCTGACCATTCCCCTTTTTTATTGCTCAAAATTTGGTAACGAGATATTAGGCTTACCGACATAGGATCAGATTCGTGAAGTTCCTGGACGAACAAAGAATATTCATAAAAAGTGGCGACGGCGGAGCCGGGTGCGTCAGCTTTCGGCGTGAGAAAAATCTTGAGTTCGGTGGACCTGATGGTGGCAATGGCGGTCGCGGTGGCGACGTTATTGCCGAATGTGTACAAAACCTCAATACCTTGATCGATTTTCGCTATCAACAGCATTTTAAAGTACGGCGCGGTGATCACGGTCAAGGCCGCAACAAAAACGGCAAAGCATCAGAAGACATTGTGTTAAAAGTACCTGTTGGCACTCAAATTTTTGAAGAAGACAGAGAGTATATGATTGCCGACCTGACGCGCCCTGGCCAAAGAATTGTACTCGCCAAAGGCGGTGATGGGGGGTTTGGCAACGCTCACTTTAAATCATCAGTCAATCGGGCCCCTAGGCGGGCCGACGATGGCTGGCCCTGCGAAGAAAAATGGGTGTGGCTTCAACTGAAACTCATCGCAGATGCAGGCTTGATTGGTCTGCCAAATGCAGGCAAATCGACATTTCTGGCAGCGGTGACACGCGCCCGGCCGAAAATCGCTGATTATCCGTTTACCACCTTGCATCCCAATCTCGGTGGCGGCCATGTCGATGAAGATGAGATTGTTCTGGCTGATATTCCTGGCCTTATCGAAGGTGCCCATCAAGGCGCGGGGCTGGGTGATCGCTTCTTAGGTCATGTTGAGCGCTGCGGCGTATTGCTGCATCTAATTGACGGCACCGAAGAAGATGTGGCGGGCGCCTACAAAACCGTGCGCCATGAACTTGAACAATATGGTGATGTACTGGGCTCAAAGCAGGAAGTTGTTGCGCTCAATAAAATTGATGCGTTGACTGAAGATGTAATTGCCGAAAAACGGGCTGAGCTTTCCGAGGCCGCGGGCCAGGAAGCCATGACCATCTCGGGTGTCGCCGGTATGGGCGTGGAAAAAGCATTGCGTCGCTTAAACCAAACGGTTGCTGCCTACCGGAAAGCAGAATTGGAAGAGGAGGAAGCCGTTGAGTAATAATTCCTCTCGCCTCGTCGATGCCAAACGCATCGTCATAAAAATTGGCTCCGTATTACTGGTCGATAACGAAACCGGCCGCCTACACCGTTCCTGGTTAGAGGCCTTAGCCGGCGATATCGAGCGCTGCCGCAAACGCGGCCAGGAAGTCATTATTGTATCCTCTGGCGCAATTGCCTTGGGGCGGCGGTACCTCGATTTGAAATCCGGCGATCTGCGCCTCGAAGAAAAACAAGCCGCGGCAGCTGTCGGCATGGTTCGCCTGACCCATGCCTATCAAGAATGTTTTGAGCCATATGATCTGTCGGTTGCTCAGATTTTGCTGACCCGCGATGACAGCGAAAATCGCCGGCGCTATCTCAATGCGCGCTCGACGCTGATGACGTTGTTGAAAGTCGGTGCTGTTCCGTTGATCAACGAGAATGACAGCGTTGCAACCGATGAAATTCGCTTCGGCGATAACGACAGGCTGGCTGCCCGCGTTGCCGCGATGGTTTCGGCCGACGTTTTGGTGCTGCTTTCGGATATCGATGGTCTTTATGACGCAGACCCCGCCAAAAAGGCCGATGCCACGCTCATCCCAGAAGTCTCGGAAATTACGCCTGATATTGAAAAAATGGCGGGCGCTGCAGCCTCCCGCGACAGCTCAGGCGGCATGGTCACCAAGCTTGCTGCCGCCAAGCAGTGTCTCGGTGCAGGCTGCGCAATGGTGATCACCAAAGGCGAGCAGCTTAATCCCTTGCAAGCATTGGAAGCCGGTGCCAATTGTACGTGGTTTGTGCCGCGCGGCACGCCTCAAACTGCACGCAAACAATGGATTGCCGGCACGCTTCAACCGGTTGGCGCGCTGACTGTCGATGATGGGGCGGTCAAAGCCCTCAACAAC
>CAJXJM010000081.1 GCA_913054205.1 uncultured Rhodospirillaceae bacterium | reverse complement strand
ATTTAGCCAAACCGTAGCTCCTTAAGCCCCCCTTGCCGCCACCACCTGATCTGCTTCTTTGCCGACAAATTCCTGCAAACGATCAAATTCCCACTCAAAGGAGGCCGTCCCTTGGGTGAGCGAGCGGAGCTCGTTGATCAAATCCAAGGTTTCGGATTCCGGCAAATGGGCCGAGACCTCATCCCAGCCTTTCCACCCCATTTTTGGCTCAAATCCCAGAATTTGACCGCGGCGGCCACTGATCAAGCGCTGCACTTTTGAGGTAAACTCCTGCGGTGCCGACACGTTGATCTGGAAAATCGGCTCAAGCAACACAGGTTTGCATTTTGGCATCCCCTCCCGCATTGCCAAGGAACCCGCTGTTTTAAAGGCCTGGTCCGAACTATCAACGGCGTGGTGCTGACCATCAGTCAATTCAACCGAGACATCAACAACCGGAAAGCCCAACGGACCACGCACCAAATATTCCTTCACGCCATGTTCAACGGCAGGGATGTAGTTCTTTGGCACGACGCCGCCTTTGACGGAATCAGAGAACTGAAATCCGGAACCGCGTGGCAACGGCTTTATTTCCACATGAACATCACCAAACTGCCCGTGACCGCCCGATTGCTTTTTATGGCGGGCATGTTGCGAAACCGCATCGCGGATAGATTCTTTATAAGCGACTTGAGGAATTTGCGATTCGACCTCGAGTTTGTTGCGATTTTTCAGACGATCAAGCGCGATCCTGAGATGCGTTTCACCTTGCCCGCGCAAAAGATGCTGACCGGTATCGATGTTAGGTCCATAAGAGAGCGATGGATCTTCTTCGATAATCTTGGTGATCGCCGTCGCCATTTTGACTTCGTCATCCCGCCTGACGGCGTGGATTGCCAAGGCATAAACCGGTGTCAGGAATGGCGGCCAGGCTGGGCCTTCCGCTTTGCCGGATTCTGATAAAGTGTCACTGGTATGCACATCTTCAAGCCTTCCGAGCGCAACAACTTCTCCGGCATTTGCTTTGCTTACCTTATTCTGCTGCGTTCCAAGAAGTTTAAAGATTCCGCTGATTCTCGTATTGGCGACATGAGTGCCATCGTCAAACGAGCCGCGCAAGATGCGGGCATAAGAAAGCTTGCCGGACTGCGCGCCGTTTTGCGTTTTAAACACTTGCGCCAATGCTTCACCGTCGGGTTCCAACCCGAGACGATCCAGCGTTGCCGTGTGCTCGGGTGTCTCGTGACGCAGCGCTTTCAGCAAGCGCACAATGCCGTTTTCATGCTCGGCAGAGCCGAAAAACACCGGCACGATCTGGCTTTCCTGCAGATCATGCGTGAGGTTTTGATACACCACTTCCGCAGCCGGCACGATGTCTTCCAAAAGCTGCTCCAGCAGATCGTCATTAAAATCCGCCAATGATTCCAGCATCTGAGTGCGTTCTTCTTCGGTGCGTCCATTGATAGCCTCAGGTATCTCAATCAAATTCGAAGGAGCGCTTTCTTCCCATTTATAGGCGCGCTCACTGACAAGGTCGATAAAACCGGTAACGACATTATCTTCGCGTATCGGAATTTCGCGCAAAACCAACGGTCGTTCTGTCATTCCCTGCAGCGCTTCCAATGTGCTTTTCACATGAGCTTCCGGCAGGTCCATTTTGTTGATAAAGACCAAATAGGGAATACTGAGTTCGTCTAATTCTTTCATCAGGCGTGTCACGGCGATCGCTTTTTCCTGACCAGCTTCGCAGACCACAATCGCTGCGTCGACAACCATCAAAGCGCCAATAGTTTCTTGTTGCAGTTCGACCGAGCCGGGGCAATCGATGAATGTCCATTCTTCGCCAAGGTAATCAATCGTCGCGACGTTCATTTCGACGCTCATTTCGCGCGCGCGGGCTTCGGGTGATGAATCGCCAACAGTATTACCGTCAGATACTTTACCGCGGCGATTTGTCGCACCGGCAGAGTGGAGTATGCTTTCGAAAAGGGTTGTTTTGCCGCTAAGGTAAGAGCCAACTATTGCTGCGCACCGAGGCGCAGACGGAGCTTTGCTAACCATAAGAGTTCCTCCCGTTTTTGGTTGTTTCAGTATTCAGGGCGGAAACCCACGACATAACAACACTTAACCGGGAGCCACCGCCCCGTTCACATAAAGGTTAGCTGTCTTAATTTTTGAATCCAAGCGGAATCTGAAAGATTCTTGGGAATCCCAGAAAAATTTAGGTGAAACTACTTCAAATTCCCACAAGCGCGCTGAATGCGCTCGCAGGCTTCGACCAAAAGCTCGGTCGAGGTGGCGTAAGAAACACGGAAATACGGCGACAGGCCAAAGGCTTCACCGAAGACCACGGCGACGCCTTCGGCTTCGAGTAAATAGGTCGCGACATCAAGATCGCTTTCCAGCACTTTACCGTCCGGCGTTGTTTTACCAATCATACCGGCGCAGCTTGGATAGACGTAGAACGCCCCTTCAGGTGTCAGGCATTCAATGCCATTGGCTTGATTGAGCATCGAAACCACAAGATCGCGGCGCTCTTTGAAAACAGCGTTATTCGATTTAATGAAATCTTGCGGGCCGTTGAGCGCTTCAACCGCCGCCGCCTGACTGATAGAGGCGGCATGGCTGGTGCTTTGCGACTGCACTTTGTTCATTGCTTTAATAAGTTCTTCAGGACCCGCCGCATAGCCGATACGCCAACCCGTCATGGCATACGCTTTGGAGACACCGTTCAGTGTCAAAATGCGATCATAGAGTTTGGGCTCAACTTCGGCCGGTGTTGAAAACTCAAAATCGTCATAGACAATGTGCTCATAAATATCATCGGTCATTATCCAGACCTGCTCGTGGCGGAGCACAACATCTGTCAGCGCTTTGAGCTCGGCTTTTGTGTAGGCGGTACCGGTAGGGTTCGATGGAGAGTTTAAAATAAGCCATTTGGTTTTTGGCGTGATCGCCGCTTCCAATTGATCGGCTGTGATTTTAAAGCCGTTTTCCTGGCCGCCGTCGATGATGACAGGCGTACCTTCAGCCAACAGAACGATATCCGGATAAGACACCCAATACGGCGCCGGGATAATCACTTCGTCGCCTTCTTCAACGGTCGCCATAATAGCGTTATAGATGCTCTGTTTGCCGCCGGTCGCGACCTGGATCTGGGCCGGTGTATATTTAAGACCGTTTTCGCGCTCAAATTTCGCACAAACAGCTTCCCGCAATTCCATGGTACCCGGCACCAATGTGTATTTGGTTTTCCCGGCCCGTATCGCCGCGATCCCAGCTTCCTTGGCGTTTTCCGGTGTATCAAAGTCGGGCTCACCGGCACCGAGGCCGATAACATCCACACCGGCTGCTTTGAGTTCCTGGGCACGCCCCGTGACAGCCATCGTGGCCGAGGGTTTAATGCGGTTTAATCGAGAAGCAATGAGAGCCATAATAAGTCCATTCTTTGCGTCATAAATTTGCTAAATTCGGCGGGACACTACGCCTCAA
This sequence comes from uncultured Rhodospirillaceae bacterium, assembly GCA_913054205.1. Classification (GTDB taxonomy): domain Bacteria; phylum Pseudomonadota; class Alphaproteobacteria; order Rhodospirillales; family UBA2165; genus TMED23. The sequence continues at coordinate 5,293 of CAJXJM010000081.1, read as the reverse complement.
CCATTGGCGATGCAATATGAATATAGATGGGAGAAATGTTTTTTTGAAAGTCCGAGACTTAAATTACTAACGGGAGAAACGATTGCCCCATGCATCATTTCTCCCGTCAGATGGATTGTGCGACAAGGGGGGGGATTTGTTTGCCGCTCATTCCAATTTTAAAAGTAATTTGAATGCAACTCATTCGCATTACCATATTGGTTATATGATATCACCAACTTAATTAGTCAAGTATTTTGGGTCGATTTCCTGTCGATTACCGCACTATTTCTAATGTCTTTTAGGGTAAACTGGTGATTTTCTCGGATTTAAGGGAGATTGTATAAAGCTGAAATAACGATAGAATAAAGCCAGAACATTCCTCAAATCCAATGGTTAGATGATGCAGCAACGCCTTCCAGACGACATATATTTTATCCCGGAAAAGCGCCCCGTTATCGAAGCCGGCGAACCGCTCAAAGTTGTCTCACCGTTTGAGCCGGCAGGCGATCAGCCCGAAGCGATCAAAGAATTGGTCGACGGCATCAACAACGGTGATAAAGATCAGGTACTGCTCGGCGTGACCGGGTCGGGCAAAACCTTCACCATTGCCCATGCGATCCAGGAAGTGAACCGCCCGGCCCTCATTTTGGCTCCTAACAAAACATTGGCGGCTCAATTGTACGGTGAGATGAAGGAGTTCTTCCCAGAAAACGCGGTCGAATATTTTGTCTCTTATTATGATTACTATCAGCCAGAAGCCTACGTGCCACGCACCGACACCTATATTGAAAAAGATGCCTCGATCAACGAGCAGATCGACCGCATGCGCCATTCGGCAACGCGGGCATTGCTGGAACGCAGCGACGTCATCATCGTTGCCTCGGTGTCCTGCATTTATGGTATCGGCGCCGTCGAAACCTACGCGCAAATGACCGAAAAACTTCAGCCTGGCCAAACTGTTGATCGCAACAAATTGCTCAAGCGCCTGGTCGAGCTGCAATACACCCGCAATGACACGGCGTTTTATCGCGGCACTTTCAGGGTGCGCGGCGATGTGGTCGAAATATTCCCCTCTCATTTGGAGGACCGGGCTTGGCGATTGTCTTTGTTTGGCGACGAGCTCGAAGCGATCTGGGAGATCGATCCACTGACCGGCGAGAAGATCGACACGCTCCAAGAGATCACGGTCTTTCCGTCGAGCCACTATGTCACGCCGCGCCCGACGTTGCTGCAAGCCATTCCGCAAATCAAAGAAGAGCTGAAACAAGTCGTCGCGGATTTCGAAAAAGCAGGCAAGCTCTTGGAAGCGCAGCGCATTGAAGAGCGCACGACTTTTGATATTGAAATGTTGGAGACCACCGGTCATTGCTCCGGCATTGAGAATTATTCGCGTTATTTAACCGGCCGCAATCCGGGCGAGCCGCCACCGACATTGTTTGAGTATCTCCCCGAAAACGCCCTGATCATTGTCGACGAAAGCCATGTCACCGTGCCGCAATTGGGCGCCATGTATAAAGGTGACTTTGCGCGAAAATCCACGCTGCACGAGTTTGGCTTCCGTTTGCCGTCCTGCGTCGATAACCGGCCCTTAAAATTCGAGGAATGGGAGGCGATGCGCCCGCAGACGGTATTTGTCTCAGCAACGCCCGGCCCGTGGGAGCTCAATCAGACAGAAGGTGTCATCACGGAACAAGTGGTGCGGCCCACCGGTCTGATCGATCCCGAATGCATTGTTCGGCCAGTTGAAACTCAGGTCGATGATCTGCTCGCCGAATGCCGCGAATGCGCGCTTAAAGGCCAGCGTGTGCTGGTCACAACGCTGACCAAGCGCATGGCTGAAGACCTCACCGAATTTATGCATGAGGCCGGTATTCGCGTACGTTACCTGCACAGCGACATTGATACGCTGGAGCGCATTGAGATTATCCGCGATTTGAGGCTCGGCGCGTTTGATGTGCTAATCGGCATCAACTTACTGCGCGAAGGCTTGGACATTCCCGAATGCGCCTTGGTCGCGATTTTGGATGCCGACAAGGAAGGCTTCCTGCGCTCCAAAACCTCGCTGGTGCAGACCATTGGCCGGGCGGCGCGCAACATCGATGGCCGGGTTTTGCTCTACGCCGATAAAATGACCGACAGCCTGGACTACGCCATTACCGAGACCAATCGCCGCCGCGCCAAACAGGAAGCCTATAATAAAGCCAACGGCATCACGCCGGAATCAGTTAAAAAAGGCATCTCCGACGTGCTCCAAAGTGTCTACGAGATGGATTACGTCACCGTCGATACAGGGGTATCCGGCGACACAGAACTGGTTGGCAACAACTACCAAACACATATTAAAAGCCTCGATGAGCGCATGAAAGAAGCCGCCGGCAACCTCGAATTCGAAGAAGCCGCCCGAATTCGCGACGAGATCAGACGCCTCGAAGCCGTCGAACTCGGCCTCGGCAAACCCGGCGTCTCGAAGCTCGCCGCCGCTCAAGCGGGCCTCGATAAATCCCGCATGCCGCAAAAGAAAATGCAACGCCACGGCGGCGCCAAGATGAATAAAAAGAAGAAGCATAGGCGAAGATAAAATGGATACCCGGCCAGAAAAATACATGAGCCCGGGTATGACGACTATCATTATAGTATCGCTTTTCCCATTGCCGTCATGCGCGGACTTGATCCACGTATCCAACTTCGTTTTGTTTGTGTCCTAGGCGGTTCTGAAACGAATTAATGGGGACACGTAACAAGTACATGTCCCCTTAATTCTCACCAGCCTTCGAACGTACAATCCGGTACCGGGCAGGTGAACTTTGTGTTTTTGGGTTTGTTCGGGGGGGCTTTGTTTTTGCGGGGTTTGAACGCGTGATAGATCTCACATTCGCGGTCAAAGGCATTGCGGGTCGAGCGGAAGAACTTAAAACGGAAACCTTTATAGTCACCGATATGTTTCCTGAGCTCGGCGCCGAGATCACCATCGACATGGCTGACCCGGCGAATGACAAAGCGCGGTTTTCCGTCCTTGCCTTTGCGAATACCGCCGAGCACGAAGACGCTTGCCGAACTCCAGTCTTCGCCGTTGTCAACGTGCTCTTTGATCATTTCTTCGGTGAGCGGCAAGGGCGTACCGAGGCCGGCTTTTGCTATTTTTTCTGCCATATCAGGCAGAAGTTTCGTGATTTTTTGTCCCTTTTGCAAGTCTGTTTGTCACTGAAGTCCGGGCGGAGTAGTCTCACCCCTATGATTGACCGAGGAGTGAGATATGGCCGACAAAATCACCAAAACAGAAGAAGAATGGCAGGAGCAGCTAACGCCGGAGCAATATCATGTCACCCGCCAGAAAGGCACCGAGCAGCCCTTCACCGGTGAATACGATAATTGTAAAACCCCGGGAACGTTTAACTGTTCGTGCTGTAATGCGCCATTATTTGCCTCGGATCACAAATTTGATTCGGGATCCGGCTGGCCGAGCTATTGGCAGCCGATCGCCGAAGATGCAATCATTTCAGAATCCGACAGTTCCATGGGTATGGTCCGCACCGAAGTCATGTGCGCCGCCTGCGATGCCCAGTTGGGTCACGTTTTTCCGGATGGTCCTCAGCCAACAGGATTGCGCTACTGCATAAATTCCTTGTCCCTCAAACTGAATGAAAAATAGCAAAAGACATTAGCTTCAATGTCTAAAAATCTGCGCGCCATACTCTTGATGAGCCTGTCGGTCGGCATTCTGGCTGCCCTCGATAGTATCGTGAAGATCGTCAACAATTTGGGCATGCACCCGTTTGAGATCGTCTTTTTCCGCAATGTCTTTGGCCTGATGGCGGTGGTGCCGTTTTTTATGCGGATCGGCTTTAGAGAACTCCGCACCAAACGATTAAAATTTCACGTCGGGCGTGGCTGTATTCATGCAGCCTCAATGATCACCTGGTTCTGGGCGCTGACGGTGATCCCGCTGGCAGACGCGACGGCGTTGAGTTTTATGGTACCGGTCTTCGCCTCCATTGGGGCGGTATTCATCATGCGCGAGAAATCCATACCGATGCGTTGGATTTCTATCGCCATCGGATTTATCGGTATGATTGTCATCCTAAGGCCCGGTTTTGCGGAAATCAGTTTGGGAACCTGGCTGGTTTTGGGCGGCACAATTTTTGTCGCAACTTCCAAGCTGATGACCAAATCGCTAACCCGCACCGAAAGCCCATCTACGATTGTCGCCTATATGAGCCTCACCCTTACTTTCATTTCATTTTTCCCGGCGGCTTTTGTCTGGACCTGGCCAACAGCGGAAATGTGGCTGTGGTTTGTCGCCCTCGGCAGTATGGGCAGCGTCGCTCATGTGATCCAGGCGCAATCTTTAAAAGACGGTGATGTGACGCTCGTCGAGCCCGCGGGTTTTATGAGGTTGGTTTGGGCAGCCGCCATCGGCTTTATCATTTTTGGTGAGGTGCCGCAGATTTGGAGTTGGCTCGGTGCCGGCGTCATCATGGTCGGCGTGTTGATGCTTATCAGAGCAGAGACCCGAACAGCAAAATCCGTTGTTAATAAACCACTCGCAAATTGATGGCCTGATTTCCACTGCCCATTTCGAAGGAGGCCGCTTCAAAGGTTGGCGGGCCAAAAAACACCCGCGCGTTGTTGGAGAAGCCATAGCCTTCCAGCGGCAGGCCGATAAAGTTTGTATCCATTTCCTGGTTGGTGTTTTCGTCGTGATGGATAGCCAATGCATATCTGCCGGGCTTTAAATTTTTAAATACGATGGTCAAATCTCCTGCCTTTGCTGCAACATCACGGTCTTGAATTTTTGCCCCGCGCGGAAATTCTTGCGGCTTATCAAATATCGCGAGGCGCAATTCGCCGGAACTGTTTCTAAGACCCTGAATTGTTATCTCGAGATCACCGGCCAACGCGGGGCCAGCAAAAATCCATAAAATCACGGCAATGTGTAGGGAAGAAAACGGTCGAAACATTTATGCTGATACCTACCTAAAAAAAATTTATTACACCATAAAACCAAGGAGGATATGATGTCACTACGCATTAATGATATCGCGCCTGATTTCAACGCGGAAACCACCCAGGGAAACATAAACTTTCACGAATGGGCTGGCGACAGTTGGGTGCTGTTATTTTCGCACCCAAAAGATTTCACGCCGATCTGCACAACCGAGCTTGGCTATCTTGCCGGATTGAAACCAGAGTTCGATAAGCGCAATTGCAAGATTATCGGTCTCAGTATCGATCCCGTCGATAACCATGAAAAATGGGCAATAGATATTGAACAAAGCCAGGGCCATGCGGTGACTTATCCGCTGATCGGTGA
>CAJXJM010000080.1 GCA_913054205.1 uncultured Rhodospirillaceae bacterium | reverse complement strand
TTAGCCGGGAGAACTGGCAAGCGTTTGTGGTCGATTCGCATGGTGAGGCGTTTTAGGAGAAATTCAAAAGCGCGCTTTTCGCCATCCGGCAATGCCAACTTGCGCGCCGCGGCCGCGGTCTTAGCTGTTACGTCGACATGGATATCAGCCACCGTAAAAGCATCAATTGCCTGAGATTTTACATCGAACGCTAAGGTGGGCACCAAAAATGCGGCAATGAATGCACCCATACCCGCGCGCAGAAACAGCGCAGGGCATTTCAATTTCGCGCCACCATCGCTCTCTTTCGCGTTCGATTGCCATCCTTCACGGCGAAGGTGGCGCACACACCATAGGATCATTGCAAACCGCCCCGGATGAAGTATGTTCTAGCCATTCTTATTCAGCTAATTTAGCACGTTAGCCGCAAGGTAAAAGTGTTTTGGGGCAAAAGGGGTTACCAAAATTTCATCCAATTCAGATAAAAACGGTCTTTCCTACAAAGATGCCGGTGTTGATATCGATGCCGGCGAGGCCCTCGTCGAGGCCATTAAACCAATGGCAAAATCGACAGACCGGCCTGGAGTTGCCGGAAGCCTGGGTGGATTTGGCGGCTTATTTGATCTAAAAGCCGCCGGTTTCATGGACCCGATTCTGATTGCAGCGACGGACGGCGTCGGTACCAAACTTAAAATCGCCCATGATGTTGGCATTCACCACACCGTCGGCATTGATCTGGTCGCAATGTGCGTCAACGACCTTGTTGTGCAGGGCGCAGAGCCGCTGTTCTTTCTTGATTATTTCGCCACCGGCAAGCTCGACACCAAGGCCGCCGCAAATGTCGTCAAAGGCATCGCAGAAGGCTGTTTGCAGTCAGGCTCAGCTCTAATCGGCGGTGAAACCGCTGAAATGCCCGGCATGTACGCTCCAGGTGACTATGATCTTGCAGGTTTTAGTGTTGGCGCGGCCGAACGTGGGGCTTTACTGCCAAGCGGCGATATCGAACCCCATGACGTGGTTTTGGGACTGGCTTCCAATGGCCTTCATTCCAATGGTTTTTCCCTAGTGCGCAAAGTGGCCGAGGTCGAGGGGCTTAAATTTGGGGATCCCGCACCTTTTGATACCTCTAGATCACTCGGTGAGGCGCTACTAGACCCAACCCGCATTTACGTCAAAAGCTGTCTCGCTGCGATCAAAAAAAGTGAGGTAAAGGCGCTCGCTCACATTACCGGCGGCGGCTTGATTGAAAATATCCCGCGCGTTTTGCCGGAAGGTCTTGGTGTCGATCTATATGCAAAATCCTGGGATTTGCCAGCGGTGTTTCCGTGGCTGGCCAAAGCAGGCGGCATTCAACCACGTGAAATGGCACGAACATTCAATTGCGGCATCGGCATGGTAATCATTGCCTCTCCCGATCACGCCGCCGATATTCAAGAGATTTTGCGCGAGCACGGCGAAGAAGTCACACCGATCGGTGAGGTTGTGGAGCGGCCAGATGGTGACGCAGTTATAGTGCATGACATTGAAGAAGCCTGGAAAGTATGAGTGCTAAGCTAAAGCTCGGCATCTTGATTTCAGGCCGTGGCAGCAATCTGCAATCGCTCATCGATGCCGCCCTAGACAGCGACTTTCCAGCCGAGATTGTGACCGTGATTTCCAATGTCCCGGATGCCGGTGGGCTGAAACGGGCTCAACAGACGAATATTCCGACGACTGTGATCAATCACAAAGATTTTGACGGGCGCGAGCCATTTCAAGACGCGCTGCATGACGCACTTACGAGTGCCGGCGTCGAGCTTATCTGCTTGGCCGGGTTTATGCGATTGCTAACCGATTCCTTCGTTAATCGCTGGCTCGATAAACTGATTAACATTCATCCATCCATCTTGCCGTCATTTAAGGGGCTGCACACGCACGAGCGTGCCATTAAAGCCGGTGTCCGCTTTTCCGGCTGTACTGTCCACTTTGTTAGACCTGAAATGGATGATGGGCCGATCATTGTTCAGGCCGCCGTCCCAATACACCAGGAAGACACGCCAGACGCCCTCGCTGGCCGGGTGTTGATCGAGGAACACAAAATCTATCCGCTGGCTGTAAAATTGATCGCCGAAGGCCGCGTTTCAGTTGAAAATGGGGCGGTCAAAATTAAAAACGCCGTCAATCCTGACAGCGCTATTATTAATCCTAGCTAAAGCAGTCTGGATTCTGGCCTGCGCCAGAATGACAGAGAGCAACAAAAAAAGGCTGCCTCAGTTAAGAGACAGCCTTTTCTAATTTAATCTTTGGCAGTGTTTAAACGACAATCTCAGTCTGAGCGAAGAAATAATTGATTTCTTCGGCGGCCGTTTCTGGTGCATCTGAGCCGTGGACCGAATTGGCCTCAATGCTTTCTGCGAAATCTTTACGGATCGTGCCTTCGTCAGCATTGGCGGGGTTGGTCGCGCCCATAACTTCCCGGTTTTTAGCGATGGCGTCTTCGCCTTCAAGCACCTGTACAACGACAGGACCGGAAATCATGAACTCGCAAAGCTCACCAAAAAATGCGCGCTCTTTGTGAACTGCGTAAAAGCCTTCGGCCTGTTCCAATGTCAGTTGCAGGCGTTTTTGTCCAATGATGCTGAGGCCAGCTTTTTCAAACCGAGCATTAATCTGTCCGGTTAAGTTGCGGCGGGTCGCATCTGGTTTAATGATTGATAATGTTCGTTCGATGGCCATTGCCCCGAACCTCTTCTGTTATTTCAAGGATTATTCAATGTCGGCAGATTACCGAAAACCGGGCGCTTATAGCCGGATCACGGCGGACTGGCAATAGAAAATTTGTAAAGAATAGCCTTATATGTTTTCTCCGTACTCGTGCTTTCCGTGCTGGCTTTAGCATGCTACACCCCGGCAATGCTCCACATCAATGACATGACCTATCGAATTGGCGGTCGCGCGCTCTATGAAGGCGCGACGATTGCGATACCCGATGGCCAAAAAGTAGGCCTGGTTGGCCGTAATGGCACCGGAAAAACGACGCTTTTCCGCCTGATTATGGGCGAATTGTCGGTCGATGAAGGGTCAATAAATATCAACGACAAACATAAGATCGGCACCGTCGCCCAGGAAGCACCCGCCGGACCTGAGAGCTTGTTGGAAACGGTTCTCGCTGCGGATGTCGAACGCACGGCCCTTTTGGCAGAAGCGGAGACCGCGATAGACCCCGCACGGATTTCTGAGATTCATATCCGACTTGCTGATATTAGAGCCGAAAGCGCGCCGGCTCGCGCAGCGACGATTTTATCCGGTCTTGGCTTCGATGAGGCCGCCCAGCAGCGCTCTTGCAGTGATTTTTCCGGCGGCTGGCGCATGCGCGTTGCGCTGGCAGCGACGCTATTCGCCGAACCCGACCTCTTATTGCTCGATGAGCCTACCAACCATTTAGATCTAGAAGCCGTGTTGTGGCTGGAGAACTTTCTCAAACGCTGGCGCGGCACGCTGGTGATCATCAGTCACGACCGCACCCTGCTCAATCAGTCTGTTGATCATATTGTGCATCTCGAAAATGCCCGCCTGACACGCTATACCGGCGGCTACGATTTTTTTGAGAAAACCCGGCGTGAAAGGCTCATGCTGCAATCCAAAATGGCGGCACGCCAAACTGCGGAGCGTCAACGCATTCAGGCTTTTGTTGATCGTTTTCGCGCCAAAGCCAACAAAGCCCGCCAAGCTCAAAGCCGTGTTAAAATGTTGGAGCGCATGGAACCCATTGCCTCGGTCGTTGAGGAAAAGACGATTTCATTTGAATTCCCGCACCCGCCGCTCTTATCGCCGCCGCTGATTGCCTTGGACAAGACGTCCGTCGGCTACGAGCCCGGCAAACCGATCTTGCGCGATGTTGATTTGCGGATCGATATGGATGACCGCATCGCGCTGATTGGTGCAAATGGCAACGGCAAATCGACCATGATGAAAATGCTGGCAGGGCGCTTGAAACCTGAAACCGGCAAATTGGTAAAATCCAAAAAACTGGAGGTCGGCTATTTTGCGCAGCATCAATCGGAGGAATTAAACCCCGATGGCTCTGCTTTTGATCACATCAGTGAGCTGCGCCCGATGGAGCCCCCCTCGCGCCTCAGAGGGCATTTGGGACGTTTCGGCTTTCAACAGGAACGCGCTGATACAAAAGTTGCCAATCTATCCGGCGGCGAAAAGGCCCGCCTGCTGTTTGCCCTGATGAGCCTTGAGAAACCCCACATCATGCTGCTCGATGAGCCAACCAACCATCTCGACATTGACGCCCGAGAAGCGCTGGTAGAGGCACTTAACATTTATGAGGGCGCGGTCATATTGGTCAGCCACGATGCGCATCTTGTGAGCCTCGTCGCCGATAGTTTGTGGCTGGTTGAGGATGGTAAATGCGAAGTATATGACGGTGATCTCGCCGATTACGAACGCCTTCTATTGGCGGCGCGCTCTACCAAAAAATCAAATGGCGTCGGAAACGGTGAGGCAAAGCCTTCAGAAAACAAAAAGGAACTTCGCCGCGCCCGAGCCGAAAAGCGCGCTGAGTCAGCCCATCTCAGAAAAACAGTTCAGACATCTGAAAACAAAATGGCGGAATTCTCGGTAGAAATCGACAAAATCGAAACCAAAATGGCTGATCCAAAATTCTATGATAGCTCTCCAGACGAGATTGCTGAATGGCAAAAGCTGCTTGGGAAATCCAAAAAAGAATTGGCCGAGACCGAAGCTGCCTGGCTTGAGGCACAAGAGATTTTGGAGAACTTGGAAGAGTAACACAATCGTCACCCTGGACTTGATCCAGGGTCCAGACTGGATTCTGGATCAAGTCCAGGGTGCCTGCGGTTATTTTTGCTACTTTAGTCTTGTATTTCAGGCTCAGAATGATTTACCTACCCATCAAATCAAACACCAATAGTGGGGAACAAAATTATGAGTGCACCAGAGAAGTTTTCAGGCGTTTTAACACCTGTCATCACGCCTTTTACCGCCGATCTAACACCCGATGCGGAACGTTTGATCAGGCAATGCAAATGGATGCTCTTGCATAATGTCGGCCTCGCGGTGTTCGGCACCAACAGTGAAGCGAACTCTCTTTCAACGGACGAAAAAATTGAACTGATGGACCGCTTGGTCGAGGGCGGCATTGATCCGGCGCGGATGATGCCGGGCACAGGCTGCTGTGCACTTTCCGACAGCGTCAAGCTGACCGAACATGCGGTAAAGCTCGGCTGTGGTGGCACTTTGATGCTGCCGCCGTTCTATTACAAAGGCGTCAGCGATGATGGTCTCTATGCAAATTTCTCGGAGATAATCCAGAAAGTCGGTGATGCAAATCTGCGCATCTATCTCTACCACATTCCACCGATCTCAAACGTGCCGCTCAGCCTTGGGCTCATTGAGCGCCTGATTAAAGAATATCCGGATACAGTTGTCGGCGTCAAAGACAGTGGCGGCGTGATGGAGAATACATTAGCCATGTTGAAGGCTGGCTGGGACGATTTCCGCGTTTTTGCCGGTGCTGAGACCTTCCTGCTGGAAAATATGCGGAACGGAGGCGCCGGCTGCATATCGGCAACGGCCAACGTAAACCCCGCGGCCATTCATAATCTGTATGCGAACTGGCAGTCGGATGACGCAGACGCGCTGCAAGCTGGCTTGGATACTGTTCGCGATATTTTCCAAAACTTCCCGATGATCCCAGCGCTTAAGGCAGCGGCGGCAATATACGGCGATGATGCAGACTGGTGCCGCGTCCGCCCACCGCTTGTTGCTCTGGATGAGGCGCAAATGGCGGGACTAACCCAAGCTTTGCATGGCATCGACTTCGCCATGCCAGGGCTCAAGGAAGCTGCCGAATAGCAGGGATGCCGGACCCGACCCCCAACCCAACTGACCTGCCGCCGCCCTCAGATTTCAGGGCGAAATTCGGCCTTTTTGTCGTTGGCTTGGGCAGCATTTTGGGGCCGTTGGATTCCTCGGTCAATATCGCCTTTCCGGATATCACCCGTTCTTTCGAAATCGGCCTCAATGGTATTCAGTGGGTGATTATTTGTTTCGTCCTAACACAGGCCGGTTCAGTACTGATTTTCAGCAAGCTTGGCGATCTGTTCGGACACAAGAAGCTTTTCACTCTTGGACTAATGGTCAGCGTTGTGGCCCATGCACTTTGTGCCTATTCGAGTACGTTCGGCTGGTTTCTGGTTTTCCGTGTGCTGCAGGGGTTTGGTATTGCGATGCTGATCGGTTGCGGCCCAGCGCTCGCGACCTTTTTGTTTTCAGAACAACTTCGAGGCCGCGTGCTCGCAATCTACACCATGATGTTCGCTCTTGGCATGGCTTTTGGCCCGGCATTTGGCGGCTGGCTGGTTGAGCACTGGGGCTGGCCGGGCGTCTTTTGGTTTCGGGTCCCGCTTGCCGTAACGGCACTGATTTTGATGATTTTTCTGCCCAAGATTGATCAACCGAAGCGTCAACCTAATCTCGATCTCGCCGGAGCCGCATTATTGATCGCAACGCTCAGCGCCTTCATCCTGGTACTCAACCAGTTGCAACAGGCAGAGATTTCCTGGCTACTGACGGGCTTGCTGCTATTGGTCGGAATTCTTTGTTTGAAAGGCTTTTTGCGTGCCGAAAGCCGGGCTCCCGAACCCATTTTGCGATTGGCCATGTTCCGGGACCGTGGGTTTTCAATGTTACAAATGACCAATCTCATGGTTAATTTGTGCGGCTTTACTCTCATGGTTATCGGACCTCATTATCTCGTTCGCGAGGTCGGCTTGTCAGTGATTGAAGCTGGTCTGGTTTTAGCCCTGTCCCTCATTGGCGGCGGCGCTGCCGGGTTGGCAGGCAGCTGGTTAATCGCGAAAATCGCCGCCGGTAAAATTGCCTTTTCCGGCGTGGTAATCACGGCAGTGGGATTGTTCGGTGTGGCTCTGCTTGAACCCAGTACCGGACTTTTTGCGCTCGCACCTGCGTTGTTTGCGATCGGTCTTGGCCTTGGTCTTTTTCAGCTGTCTTGCCTGGAGCTTACGGCTGCAACCTTACCTCGAGCCGAACGCGGTGTCGCAGGTGGGCTCGTCTCACTCACCCGTATGATCGGCATGGTCATTTGTGCATCCGTGGTCACCGGCGGATTTGAAATCATGCAGCGGCAAATCAGCTTCGTTGCCGCTTTTCAGGCGATTTTCCTCGCAGCAGGATTATTGATAACGGTTTTTCTCCTGATTTCCCTAACGCGCCGTGAAATATGGTTCAGCCGCTAGGTCTGCATGAAAAAACTCGGAATATTTTTATTTGGATTAGCCGGCTCAGATGGCCGCTAAACTTGCCTTCGTGGTGTCGATCTTTCCTCTGATCGAGGCAGCAGATTTCAGCCGTTCTTTGCGCTGTTCTTCGGTAAGCCCGCATTCGTTTGGGTACTCATCGGCGTTTTTTAGCTGTGCGAGGCAGGCCGTCAGGGAGCGTTCGAGGTCTCTAAGCTGACGTTTAAGAGATTTAAGCTCAGGCGATTCTTGTGTGCTCTTCCGCCGCCGATAAATAACAAAGGCAATAAGCCCGAGGAGAGCCAGAACATATCCGACAAACAGCCCATGGCTGACGTCTTCGCCATCAGCCAGTCCGAAATGCGCGAAAGCAGGGGTGAGGGGAGCCAAGCTCCCCATTAATGACAATAATGTTAGCGTAACGTACCGCATAGCTTTTCTGTTCGGCCGAACTACCGGCCATGGAAGAATTGAGATTAAGATCCGGTGAAGAATATAGCTCGTGTGAGGAAAGTATAATCACCTTCAATCATCATCATCGCTATAAAAATCAATAGCAATGTCGGTGGTCCCAATATCGCCAAACTAAGCGCCCAGCGTTCCCACTTAATGTGCATGAAGACGGAGATAATAAATCCGGCCTTTAAGAACATAAAGAGGAGAATCAAGGTCCATCTGAGATATCCCTGAACATGATAAAAATCAACAAGATAGGAGAACGTACTGAGTATGAACAGCAGTGCCCATACTTTAAAATAAACACCTAGCGGGTGGTGTTGACCTTCTGCGTGTGCCATATCGTTCGCCCCTACCAAAGATAAAAGAATGCAAAGATGAAAACCCAAACCAGATCGACGAAGTGCCAGTAAAGGCCCATGGTTTCAACTATCTCGTAACTACCTTTTCGGCTGGTATAAAAGCCGCGTTTTTCGGTATCGTAATCGCCGCGCCAGACTTTGCGGGCAACCAAAAGCAAAAACAAAACGCCGACCGATACGTGGAATCCATGGAAGCCGGTTATCATGAAAAATACTGCACCGAATTGAGGAGCACCCATTGGATTACTCCAGGGGCGAACACCCTCTTCAACAATCAATTTGGTCCACTCAAAAGCCTGCATACCGACAAAAGAGGCACCGAAGAGAGCGGTAATGAGCAGCAGTATTGCGGTTTTATTTTTGTCTTTCCGATAGCCGTAATTAACGGCTAACACCATGGTGCCGCTGCTGGTAATCAGGATAAATGTCATGATGGCGATTAGAATAAGCGGGATTGGCTCGCCGCCAAACGACAACGCGAACACTTCGCTCGGCTCCGGCCAAGGCGTTGTCGTCGAAATTCGCACTTTCATATAGGCAATCAAAAAGCATGAAAAGATGAAGGTATCACTGACTAGGAATATCCACATCATCGCCTTACCCCAAGGCACGTTCTTAAATGTCCGCTGATCGGAACCCCAATCCTCGGCTGCGCTGTTTAATCCATTAGTTATCGCGGATGGTCCGGCCACGTTAGTTGCGGTATCTGATGGCGCCATGTTCAATATTTCCTTCTTAACTAATCAATAATAGGCCAAATAAAATAAGCCAAATCAGTAATAGATAGTGCCAATATTTCG
>CAJXJM010000079.1 GCA_913054205.1 uncultured Rhodospirillaceae bacterium | reverse complement strand
TGCGGTTCCATTTAATGCGCAATATATTTCATTTTGGCGGGCAATTTGGCTGGTTCTTAGGAATCTCACTTTTGCCGCTGGCGACGGTATTTGCGCTGGAATTCACGATCCCAATTTGGGCGGCGCTGCTGGCAGTTATATTTTTACACGAACGCCTGCATCATGCGCGTATCATCGCCATAATTTGTGGTTTATTCGGTGTATTGATTATCCTCAAGCCCGGTGTGGAAGTTATAGAACCCGCCTCGTTAATTGTGATCGCGGCATCGGTCTGTTATGCGATCTCTTATATTTCCACGAAGTCACTGGCGGTCTCTGACCAGCCACTGGCCATATTGTTTTATATGAATCTCATTCAATTGCCGATGGGTTTGGTGCCGGCTGCTTTCACCTGGGTGCCGCCGACGATTGGCGATATTCCTTGGATGGTTTTAGTCGGCGTCACCGGTTTATCTTCGCATTACTGTCTGACACGTGCGTTTATGGTAGCCGATGCGCTGACCGTCATCCCAATTGACTTTCTGAGGCTGCCTCTGGTCGCGGTGATAGGCTATTTATTTTATAATGAAAGCCTTGAATTCGCTCTGTTTGTCGGTGCAATTGTCATATTTGCTGGCAATTACTACAACATTCGCTACGAAGCCGGCCTCATAAAAAAAGCGGCACAATAATGCCGCTCAATTTTTACAATCGAAAGTTTTTTTTAAAGCTGAGCCAAAAGCGTTTCAGCGCTGCTTTTTTCAAACTGGCCGGGTTCTTCAATGTTGAGCTGTTTTACGATGCCGTCTTTAACAATCATTGAATAACGTTGCGATCGTGCACCGAGCCCAAAGCCGGAGCCATCCATGCCGAGATTTATCGAAGCGGTAAATTCACCGTTCCCATCTGCCAGCATTAAAATAGCGTCACCAACATTTTGATCCGCACCCCAGGCACCCATCACAAATGCATCGTTAACCGAGACGCAGGCAATGGTGTCTACGCCCTTGGCTTTGATTGCCTCTGCATGCTGCACAAATCCGGGCAGATGTTTAGCCGAGCAAGTGGGTGTAAAAGCACCTGGCACGGCGAATAAAGCGACGGTTTTTCCGTCAAAAATTTTAGCCGTTGAAATTTCCTCGACGCCATCTTCAGTTTTAATTCGAAGAGTGGCGGCAGGGATTTTATCCTCTATAGCGATGGTCATAGTCATCCTCATGAGCGTGTAGTTTAATTTTTTGACAGTTTATAGCCGTTCAAATCTGCAAAAGCAAATTAGAATTATTATAATGAATTTTCAATTAATGAGGCTATTTCTGAGCTAGAAGCGATCCGTTTGACGCTTTTCCAAAGCCCGCCAAAACGAAACCCGGTGTCAGCAATTCGGGCAAGGTCTCGCCGTTGGGAGCGCCGGGTCCGTAAATCACATTAAACGGAATCCCAAATCTGCCAAAGCTTTTGAGATAGGCCGCAATCTTCGGATTGGGCCGGGTCCAATCGGCTTGCATGGCGATGACAGTGTCACCGGAGAGTAATTTGTGAACCTGCCCACGGTTAAGGACCGCGGCTTTGTTGAGCAGACAGGTAATGCACCATTCGGCTGTGACATCGACAAAAACAGTTTTACCTGCTGCCACCAAGACTGGGATTTTTTCAGGTTCAAACGACTGCCAGTAAGCTTGTTTCGATGTTTCGAGTGGTGCAGCCAAAGGCGTGTAGGAATACGGCGTCCAGAACGCGCCTAGTATTATGACTACGATGATGGCAGATGCTGCTTTTTGACGGCTTTCAGGCAACCGTTTGCGGGCAAATAATATCACACCCATTGCAATCATCAGTGCACCAACCACCAGAGCGGCATTGGTGCTCAATTGGAAGGCCAATACCGAAAGTAACCATATCGCCGTCACCGCCAATGCCGAGCCCAGAACTTTCTTTAAAGTGATCATCCAGTTTCCAGGTTTTGGCATCCGACTGGCGAGATTTGGGAAGGCTGCGATTGAAAGGAACGGCAGGGCCATGCCGATACCAAGCGCTGCGAAGACAGCTAAAATATCGAATGTGCCTCCTGCCAAGGCAAATCCGACTGCTGTTCCGAGGAAAGGAGCAGAGCAGGGGGTTGCCAGCACTGTTGCAAATGCGCCGGTTGCGAAGTTGCCGCCAAAACTATGATGATCGGTAGCGGTTCCTGTGGAAGCGCCTGCGCGATCACTGATCCATGACGGTAAGCGCAGCTCGAATAGTCCCCAAAGATTATAGGCGAATAGCGTAACGATAATGCTCAATCCGACAATAAACCACGGATGCTGAAACTGAATGCCCCAGCCAACGGCAGCGCCGGCTAATTTTAATCCCAACAGCCCGCCGCCAATCACGAGAAACGAAAAGATGATACCGAGGGAGGATGCGATAAAGCTTTTTCGGACAGTTTTGTTGTCGGCGCCACCATGATATACCACGCCCAAAATTTTAAGAGAAATAACCGGCAACACACAGGGCATGAGATTTAAAATCAGGCCGCCCAATAAGGCGAAAGCCAATATGGAGGCCAAAGAGAAAGGCAGCGTTTTGGCGAGAGTTGGTGCAGAAACCCCTGGAGTAACCGTTAAGGTGCGCTCGGCAGAACGCTCTCCATCCTTTAAGGTCAGCACAAGACTAGCCGAGACAATCTTGGCCTTTTCCTCTTCGGTGACAGGTACTTTGAGCGTTGCCGTCAGCCCATCCGGGCTTACTGTTGTTTGAGGTTTACCAAAGAAGGTGAGTTCCGGACCTTCGATAAAGACGTCCGGTTTGGTAAAGGGGATGCCACTTTTGGCGGTGATGCGGATAAAGCCCTGGCGGACATCTTTTTCAACTTCGGTGAGCGCGCCCGTCGTTTCCACACTTTCGATGGAAAGGTTATGGGCCTTACCGTCACCCGGAATTTTCGACATATATTGGCTGATCAGATGATAGTTTGATGAACGGCTATCAGTGGAGGCAACGCCAGACGCATTTGATGGTAGGTCGAGCGAAAGTTTTGTTTGATAGGGGATGCAAACATCGTCGCAGACAAGATAGCTAAGATCGGCGCGAAGTTTTAATTTTTGGTTTGGGTCTTTGACGGTCGCGGTGATGGGAAAGACGACCTCGTCTTTGTAGCCAAGTGTCTGCAGCCCTAAAACTTGAAACCGTTTTGGCAGCGGCCATCCAAATTGCGTTTTCTCCAGATTTTCCGATTTTTGCCAATTAAGCTTCGGCGGAAACCCCGCATCGCCTGGTGAGCGCCAATAAATTTTCCAGCCCTTTTTCATTTTGAAATGAAGGCCGAGTTGAACGTCTTTGGTACCATCAATATTGGATTTCGCAAAAATCAGGCGCAACGCCGTCTGTTCGGTTTTTATCCAATCAGTAGCATCTTGCCCGGCGTGGCTGGGGACACTCGTCGTTGCCAGCAGCCCGGTCATAAACGCATAACTGAGAGATTTGGCTAAATTTATTCTGGAAATCTTGAAACTCATAAAACACCCAACTGAAAATTATTGCGATCCATACTATTCTGCTTACCTATATAGGTAAATAACGCCGTAAAGGTAGCGTTATGCCACTAAATCACGCGAACTTGACCGATTGTGTTCGATTCGGTCCCGATCTTCCATAAATTCGGGCTAATCGTCGGCATTGCGACCCATTCAAGATGGCTTCCTGCCCTAATAAAGCCCCATTTTCCGTTCAATAATTTGAAAGTGAGGGTTTTTAAAGCGCCCGGCTCTTTTATATGACACCAGCCTATGCAATCATTTAGGTGCGCGGGAATTATTTGAAATCTTCACTTGTTTATCAACTATAATGACGCCAAATATATAGGTACAATGTTTAGCAACAATTCATCAGATTCCGATCAGGATCCTTATCTTTCAGGACAGCTTCTTATTGCTATGCCTGGCATGAGAGATGAGCGGTTTTCTAAATCCGTCATTTACATGTGTGCCCATACCGAAGAAGGGGCGATGGGTCTGGTGCTCAATCAGGTTATGGAGTCACTCTCTTTTCCAGATCTGCTCGAGCAGCTAGGCATTGATGAAGGTGATGCGGGCAGCGACGTGCCGATTCATTTTGGTGGCCCGGTCGAAGCAGGTCGCGGCTTTGTTTTGCATTCAAATGAATATCAGCAAGACGCAACTATGGAAGTGGATGATGGCGTCGCGCTGACCGCAACCATCGATATTTTAAAAGCGATTGCCCGCGGCTATGGACCGCGCCGCAGTTTGCTGGCACTTGGATATGCTGGCTGGGGGCCAGGCCAGTTGGATGATGAAATTCGTGCCAATGGCTGGCTGCAAGCGCCCGCCGATAGCGAGCTTATCTTCGGCGAAGATTATTTAACCAAATGGGAGCGCTCAATTGCCAAAATTGGTATTGATCCGCGCATGCTGTCCGACGAAGCAGGCCACGCCTAGGTTCTTCTAATATAACAATAAATTGAATTTGAAATGTTTCTATTAAGAGTAGATGCAGCAAAATTTCTTTGCTACCATTTCCTTGGAATAAATGACTGTAGAATTTGTTTACGGATTGAAACTAAAAAACCGGTAATGGGGAGTTTAAAATGGAACGCAAAACACAACACGACTTCGACCAAGAGCTATTGGATTTATATGACAGCTATGCGCATGGCCTGATTGAACGGCGGGAGTTTCTCGCCAAAGCAGGTAAATTTGCTGTTGGGTAGCCTGACGGCTGCCACTCTTTTGGAAACTTTATCGCCGAATTATGCTTTGGCGAAACAAGTTGAAGAAAACGATCCACGGATCAAAACTAAAAAAAATCGAATACAACTCACCAAATGGTCACAGCAAAATCAAAGCTGATCTTGTGCGTCCGACCGGCGGCGGCAAGCGCGTCGTCGTCGTTGTTGTTCATGAAAACCGGGGGCTCAATCCCTATATCGCTGACGTCGCCCGCCGGGTAGCGGCGGCTGGGTTCACGGCTTTGGCACCGGATGGACTGACGCCACTTGGCGGCTATCCAGGAACAGATTCGGAAGGCAAGAAAATGCAGCGCACCCTTAACAAAGGTAAGTTGTTGCAAGAATTTTTTGCGGCCTATGAGCATCTCAAAGCAGACGGTAACTCCAACGGTAAAGTTGGCGTTGTCGGGTTCTGTTACGGCGGCGGCGTTTCAAACGCGATGGCTGTAAAATATCCTGATCTAGCGGCTGCAGCACCTTATTATGGCCGCCAGCCGAAAGCTGCTGATGTGCCAAAAATTCAAGCGCCTCTCCTACTGCATTATGGCGCGCTTGATAAGCGGATTGGTAAAGGCTGGCCAGCATTTGAAGCCGCCTTGAAAGCCAACAACAAAAAATATACAGCGCATATCTACGCCGATGCCAACCATGGTTTCCACAATGACACCACACCGCGCTACAAAAAAGATGCAGCTGAGCTCTCTTGGACACGCACCATTGATTTGTTCAAGGCGACATTGTCTTAAGAATATAATCGGGAACATGTAATCGAAAGGCCGCTCAACAATTTGGGCGGCCTTTTTTTGTCTGGCTCTCAAACGGATTAGCTGAGCCGGCGAGAATATCCAATGCCTTCTCGGTGAAGGGCTTGAGCTCTTCGATTTATCGAAAATTCTGAACATTTACGATTTTTCAAAATCTAATTCAATCTGGCGACAATCGCCTCGAAGTCTTCCAGTTTATCGGTTGGGCCAATGGCTGCCAATGTGGGAGCGCTTTTCATCATGCGTGCGGCCAAGCGTTTGATGGCAGCGGCATCGACGTTTTCGATATTCTCGATGACCTCCTCGATTGGCACGATGCGGTCAAAAATCTGCAATTGCCGGGCAACTTGTTCGCTGCGGGAAGCTGTGCTCTCAAGCGTCATCAAGGTTGATGCTTTAAGTTGAGCTCGGGCGCGGGAAAGTTCCTCTTCGCCGACATGATCGATTAATTTATGAACTTCGTCACAAATTACCGGCATGAGTTCAACGACTTCGTCGCGCCCGGTTCCAGCGTAGACACCAAAAATGCCGCCGTCTTCGAAACTGGAAGCAAAGCTGTAGATGCTGTAGACAAGGCCGCGCTTTTCGCGGACTTCCTGGAATAATCTGGATGACATACCGCCGCCCAAAAGCGTCGAGAGCACCGACATCGGATAATAGTCCGGGTCGTTATAGGAAACGCCTTCCAGTCCGATCACAACATGAACTTGCTCTAATTCGCGGGCTTCCCGGTATTCACCACCCCGATAGACAACGGGCTCATCCGTGCTCACGCCATGTTCTGGCAAATCGCAAAACGCCGCTTCGGCGAGTTTTACGAATGTATCGTGATCAACATTGCCGGCAGCGGCAACAACGATCTTTGAGGCTGAATATTGGCCTTTCATATATTCGAGCACGGCTTCGCGCGGCAGGCTTTCAATCAGCTTGGCCTCGCCCAAGACCGGCCTGCCGATGGCCTGATCCGGAAAGGCGGTTTCTTGAAAATGGTCGAAGATAATATCGTCCGGAGTATCATGAGATTGGTGGATTTCCTGGATGACAACAGCGCGCTCGCGCTCCAGTTCTTCCGGCTCCATCGTTGCGTGTTGGAGGATGTCTGAAATTATATCAACCGCGAGCGGGACATCTTCTTTCAAAACTTTGGCAAAATAGGCGGTGTTTTCGCGGCTGGTATAGGCGTTTAGATGTCCTCCAACGGCTTCAATTTCCTCGGCTATGGCGAGGGCGGAGCGGCGGTGCGTGCCTTTGAAGGCTAAATGCTCAAGTAAATGCGAGATGCCGTTGATTTCTGGTTGTTCATGACGTGTACCAACCGCCACCCAAGCGCCGATAGAGGCGGTCTCAACTGTACTCATAGGGTCGGTAGCTACCCGAAGGCCATTGGCAAGTGTGGTCACTTGAGCGCTCATGCAGCTTTTCTCTCTTCTAGTTTTTGCTCTATGAAACGCCGCATTTGGTCGAGGTCATTCGGCATTTCGTCAACACGCTCTTCGCGTTCAAAAAGATTGGCGAGCGCCGCAGGGAGCTCGGGGTGAATGCCGGTTGCCTCTTCAACGGCGGTCGGGAATTTCGCCGGATGCGCCGTTGCCAAGGCTATTTTTATAGTATCTGGCGCTACATCGCATTGCTGTCCGGCAATTACGCCAATAGCGCTATGCGGATCGAGCAGTTCGCCGGTCGCATCATAAATATTTTTAATGCCTGACTTGGTTTCTTCATTGCTGACGCGGTAGCCTTCAAACTGTTCTTGCATGGCCTGCCAGCGACCTTGACCAAACTCGACGGATTTATGGTTGCGAAACTCCTCCAGCGCTTTGGCGACAGCTTTGCCGTCACGGTCATAATGATCAAACAGCAAGCGCTCGAAATTAGAGGATATTTGAATATCCATGCTTGGGCTTAGCGTCGGGACGACGGGCGCCATCTTCATCCTGCCGGTATCGAAGAACCGGGTGAGAATGTCATTTTCATTTGATCCA
The DNA here is from genome assembly GCA_913054205.1 of uncultured Rhodospirillaceae bacterium. GTDB lineage: Bacteria > Pseudomonadota > Alphaproteobacteria > Rhodospirillales > UBA2165 > TMED23. Next base: position 1,426 of record CAJXJM010000079.1, on the reverse strand, counting down.
ACGACAAATTTTTCAATAGACAGCCCCATCTGCTTGGCGGCGTAGCCTGCATAGACATTGCCGAAATTACCCGTCGGAACGGCATAGACAAATTTGCGGTCTGGTGCTCCCAGTGAAATTGCCGTCCAGAAGTAGTAGACAATTTGCGCCATAATACGCGCCCAATTGATCGAGTTCACGGCGGAGAGATTATGCGCATCCCGAAAATCTGAATCACCGAACAGGTTTTTCACCATATCCTGACAATCATCGAACGTGCCATCCAAAGCAATGTTATGGACATTACCAGAGTGAACGGTTGTCATTTGACGACGCTGCACATCCGACACTCGGCCTTTTGGGTGAATAATAAAAATCTCAATAGCATCCCGGTCCCGGCAGGATTCAATAGCTGCTGATCCGGTATCGCCCGAGGTCGCGCCAACGATGGTGGCACGCTCTCCGCGCTTTTTTAAGACATAATCAAACAGCCTGCCGACCAATTGTAGCGGGTAATCTTTGAACGCCAGCGTCGGCCCATGAAATAATTCCGCAATCCACATATTGGTGCCAATTTGTTTGATCGGTGCGATTGCTGGGTCGTCGAATTGGGTGTAGGAATCTTCGACCATTGCCTGAAAATCAGTCTCGGGTATGGCGCCGCCTAAGAACGGCATCATAATTTTAACCGCGAGTTCCTGATAGCTGAGGCCGCGAAAACTCCGAATTTGGTTTTCGGAAAATTGCGGCCAGGATTCCGGCACATAGAGACCGCCATCGCGGGCCAAACCTGCCAGCAACACGTCTTCAAATTCTAGATCGGGAGCATCGGACCGGGTGCTGATATATTTCACCGTACATTCTCCAACTCAAATTCTGGCGTACATTATCCTTTGGGACCAACAGTCGCAAGCCAAGCCTGTCAGATGTGGGGAGCCGAATTAATTCAAATAGCGGGTCTGTAGATGCTGCTTGAAAATTTCACCATTGAGAGCCTGGCCAGTTGCTCGCTCAATCAATTCAGGAGTCTGGTAAAGTGAGCCAAGACCATGGATGTTTTTTGCCAGCCAAGCATAAAGCGGTGCAAAGTCACCTTCGGCGATCGCGGGTAGAATATTAGAATCCGCCGTTGTTGCAGCGTCAAAAAACTGCGCCGCTGTCATGGCACCCAAGCTATAGCTCGGGAAATAGCCCCAAGCGCCGTCGAACCAATGAATATCCTGCATGCAGCCAGTGGCATGATCCGGCGGCGTTAGTCCCAGCAATCGTTCCATGCCCTCGTTCCAAACTTCCGGTAAATCATCCAAGGTCATGTCGTCACCGATAAGTGCGCGCTCAATATTGTAGCGTAGGATCACATGAGCGGGATAGGTCACCTCATCTGCATCGACGCGAATGAGCCCGGGTTTAACCGTGGTGTAAATCTTGTATAAATTGTCGACTTCCC
>CAJXJM010000078.1 GCA_913054205.1 uncultured Rhodospirillaceae bacterium | reverse complement strand
CACAATTTTTGAATATTGGGAATTAAAAATGATATCGAGCAGAGCGCAAAAATTGTCTTGGGGCCTAATCATGATTTCAGGAACGATCATCGCTTTGATGTCGATGCGATTTTGGTTGCCTAACCCACCGAATGTGGGTCCAGAAATCTTGCAAAACTTCGAGGCTCACCGACCGGCCTTCTTGGCACATGTAAGCGGCGGTCTGATTGCGTTGCTATTGGGACCTTGGCAGTTCGTTTCTAAAATCAGATCAAACTTCCCTCACATTCATCGATGGATCGGGTGCGTTTATATTGTCTCTGTTGCCATTGGAGGTACGGCGGCTTTATCGTAGCCTGGACAGCCAGCGCGGGATTGATCGCTTCCTTTGGCTTCGCGGTCCTCGCCGTTCTCTGGTTATCTTCGACTTGGCTCGCTTTTCAATCAGCACGCGCCCGTGACTTTAGTGCCCATCGTCATTGGATGATTCGCTCCTTTGCATTAACTGCAGCCGCCATATCGCTCCGTCTTGGCCTACCTATAGCACCTGCATTGGGTTACGATTTTACGACAGGTTACATCGTCATGTCCTGGGCCAGCTGGATCATCAATTTAGCAATTGCAGAGATTTATCTTCGATGCCGTGGTTAGTATTTTCCCGACAAACCAGTTGCTCTAAGAAACGAGTTGCAATTTGATAGCCTGTTCCCATTCATCAGGTAGAAATCCATGCGGCCCCAAAGCTGAGTGGTATTGAATCACGCCGCTTTCATCGACAACGAACATTCGATCCGGCCAGGCGATATAGGCCTCTTCAACTTGATTGGTCATGTCGTCGAGCACCATCGGCATTTCCAGATTGAGACGCAGGACACAGACTTCTGCTGCCTCGGCACGGTCTTCAATCTCGGTTTGCTGATCGATAAAGATACCATCTTTGGTATTTCGCTCTGACCGATAGCCGCCAACGCTGTCCTCCGGATGAGCTTCTTTGATATAGACGCAGCAAAAATCCATGTCGTCTTTGTAGGTCTGGTAAATCTCGTTCAGGCGCACGGCCTGTGTACGAAAGGGCGGTCAGGTATAAGACCCTAAGACCAGACCGATAGGTCTGCCCCGTGCCGACGATAATTGGAACATCTCGCCAGTGCGTTTTCCCTCTGGTGATAGTTTCTCCGCTTCAAAATCCGGCGCTATGGTGCCAACTTTCGGTACACGTTTGTCGCGCTCAGCCTTTGCGTCCATATATTGTTGGAATTCTTCCTCGGAAATTCCCCAATTCAGCCACGGCTTTGGAGACACATTATGATCAGCTTCGCCCATTTTCCACCTACTCTGATTTTAATATTGTTGGTCCTCGAATTTAATTAAGGCACAGCTAAATTTAGATACTAAATACAATCGCACATGATTTCTTCTGGTGAAATCACCTAGAATCTCTACTTCTTTGATGGGAGGGGTCACAAATTATTTATGGGGGGAGAGGGAGAATAAAAAAGGCCGCACAAACGTGCAGCCTTTTTTAAGTATTAAATAACCGAGTAGTCATTCTGGCGAAGGCTAGAATCCAGGAATATTTTTGGATCCCGGATCAAGTCCGGGGTGACGAATTTATGGGATTAGTGCGAGGTGACGTTTCCACCTGCAGCTCGAACCATTTCTTCGGCGATGCGAAGTTCTTTTTCTGCTGCCTTTTTGCCGTCTTCGTCGGCACCTTCAAACGCTTCACGCGCCGCCGTCAGGCGCGCATCGGCATCGCTGGCGACCAGCTCGCTGACGTCCGTTGCGCCTTCAGCCAAGACCGTGCAGCGTTCTGGATTTGCTTCTGCGAAGCCTCCTTCAACAAATAATGATTTAGTGATCGTCCCATCGGTGTACATATTGATCACACCCGGGCGCACCGTCGTCAAAATTGGCGTATGGCCGGCGAGCACACCAAAGTCACCTTCAGAGCCCGGCACGACGACCATGTCGACGTCTTCCGAAACCGCGAGGGCGGTTGGTGTCACCAGTTCGAAAGCGACTTTATTTTCAGCTGCATCAGCCATTTACGCTGCTTCCTGCGCCATTTTCTTGGCTTTTTCGACAACATCTTCGATGGTTCCAACCATGTAGAAAGCAGCTTCCGGCAGATGATCATAATCACCAGCGCAAATGCCTTTAAAGCCTTTGATGGTATCTTCGAGGCTAACGAACACGCCAGGCGTACCGGTGAAGACTTCGGCCACGTGGAACGGTTGGCTCAAGAAGCGCTGAATTTTACGCGCGCGGGCCACGGTCTGTTTATCTTCTTCGGATAATTCATCCATGCCCAAAATAGCGATAATGTCTTGCAGGTTTTTATAGGTCTGCAAAATACGCTGAACTTCACGGGCAATATTGTAGTGCTCCTCGCCAACGATCGACGCGTCCAAAATACGCGACGTCGAATCAAGCGGATCGACAGCTGGATAAATACCAAGCTCGGCGATTTGACGCGACAACACGGTGGTCGCATCCAAATGGGCAAAGGACGTTGCCGGCGCCGGATCGGTCAGATCATCGGCCGGCACGTAGATGGCCTGCACAGATGTGATTGAGCCTTTGTGGGTCGAGGTAATACGTTCCTGCAAGGAGCCCATATCGGTTGCCAATGTCGGCTGATAGCCCACAGCGGAAGGAATACGGCCAAGCAAAGCCGACACTTCGGAGCCTGCCTGCGTAAAGCGGAAAATATTATCAATGAAGAACAGCACGTCCTGGCCTTCCTGATCGCGGAAATATTCGGCCAAGGTCAAGCCGGATAGAGCCACCCGAGAACGCGCGCCAGGAGGTTCATTCATTTGACCATAGACGAGGGCTGCTTTGGAACCCGGGCCATCGATCTGGATAACACCAGAATCCATCATTTCGTGGTAAAGATCGTTACCTTCGCGGGTCCGCTCGCCAACACCAGCAAACACCGAATAGCCACCGTGACCTTTGGCGATGTTATTGATCAATTCCATGATGATAACGGTTTTACCAACACCAGCGCCGCCAAACAGGCCAATCTTGCCGCCCTTCGGATACGGCTCGATCAAATCGACAACTTTGATGCCGGTCACAAGAATTTCGGTTTCCGTCGACTGATCAACAAACTCAGGCGCCGAGCGGTGAATTGGTAATTTTTCTGTATACTCAACCGGGCCACGTTCATCAACGGGCTCGCCGATCACGTTGAGGATACGGCCGAGCGTTCCCGGGCCAACCGGCATCATGATAGGCTCGCCGGTATCAGCCGCTTCCGCGCCTCGAACCAGACCATCCGTCGTGTCCATCGCAATGCACCGGACTTGGGATTCACCCAAATGCTGCGCTACTTCAAGAACCAACCGGTTGCCATGGTTATCAACTTCAAGGGCGTTGAGAATTTCAGGCAAGTCACCTGGAAATTTCACATCGACCACTGCACCCATTATCTGGGAAATTTTGCCAACATTTTGTTTGGCCATTGGTATCAACTCCTATTGAGCTAGAGCGCCTCGGCGCCCGAAATAATTTCGATTAATTCACTCGTGATTTTCGCCTGACGCGTTCGGTTATAGATCATCGACAGATCGTCAATCATGTCACCGGCGTTCCGGGTTGCGTTATCCATCGCCGACATCCGCGCGCCATGTTCGGAGGCACTGCTTTCCAACAGTGCTCTGAACACTTGCACGTTTAAATTAGACGGTAATAAGTCTGCAAGAATTTCTTCTTCGGAAGGCTCAAACTCATAAATCGCAGATGGACCTGCATCTGCCTGTTTTTCTTCTGCTGCGTCATCGTCTGAAATCTGAACCGGAATGATTTGCAGTGGCGTCACTTCCTGAGTGATTGCGGAGACAAATTTATTGAAAATGATTGTGCAGACATCAAACTCGCCAGCCTCAAACATTTCAATAATGTTAGCCGCAACGCCCTGCGCTTCCTCAAATTTAACGCCAGCCTTGCCGATACCTTCATAGGTTTCAACAATGGTATTGCCAAATTCCGTTTTAAGCTGATCGCGGCCTTTACGACCAACGCAGAGAATTTTGACGTTTTTACTGTCAGCTTTTAGCGCCCGAATTTGTTTACGTGCTTCGCGCGAGATACTTGAATTAAAGCCGCCGCACAGCCCCCGATCAGACGTCACAACGACAATCAAATGGGTATCGTCTGAACCGGTGCCACCCAGCAATGCGCCAGCACCTTCAAGCGCACCTGGATTGTCCAAGATGGACGCCATCATGCGTTCCATCCGCTCGGCATAAGGCCGGGCGGCTTCAGCCGCTTCCTGCGCACGCTTCAACCGCGACGCCGCCACCATTTTCATGGCTGAGGTGATCTTCTGCGTGGATTTCACGCTCGAGATACGGGTTTTGAGTTCTTTAAGAGTGGCCATTTTTTATGCCAGAATTCCTTAAACTAAACGTGCGCCTAAGCAAACGCTTTGGTGAAATCACCGATGAAGGTTTTAAGCTTTCCGTCGGTTTTTTCAGAAATTTCCTCTTCACTACGGATCGCAGCCAAAATGTCGGCACCTTTATCATGCATAGCGACCAACAACGCTTTTTCGTAGCGAACCACATCTCTGACTTCAATGCCGTCCAAAAATCCGTTCACACCGGCGAAGAGAGACACAACCTGCTCCTCCATCGCATAAGGTGAAAACTGACCTTGTTTCAGAACTTCGGTCAGACGCGCACCACGGGCCAGCAACTGCTGAGTGGAGGCATCCAAATCCGACGCGAACTGAGCAAAAGCTTCCATTTCCCGGTATTGAGCCAATTCCAGCTTAATCGAGCCGGCAACTTGTTTCATTGCTTTCACTTGCGCGGCTGAACCCACGCGGGAAACCGACAGACCAACGTTCACAGCGGGGCGAATACCTTTATAGAACAGATCAGTTTCTAAGAAGATCTGACCGTCGGTAATCGAAATAACGTTGGTCGGAATATAAGCCGCCACGTCATTTGCTTGGGTCTCAATCACCGGCAATGCTGTCAAAGAACCTGCACCATTATCATCGCTCATTTTCGCGGCACGCTCTAAGAGACGTGAGTGAAGATAAAAAACGTCTCCTGGATAAGCTTCCCGTCCTGGAGGACGACGCAGCAACAAAGACATCTGACGGTAAGAGACCGCTTGTTTGGTCAAATCATCATAGAAAATAACGGCGTGCATGCCGTTATCGCGGAAATACTCGCCCATTGTGCAGCCGGCATAAGGGGCCAGGAATTGCATCGGAGCCGGCTCAGAAGCGGTTGCGGCAACGACGATGGAATATTCCATGCCGCCATTTTCTTCGAGCACTTTAACCAATCGAGCAACCGAAGAGCGTTTCTGACCAATCGCAACATAGATGCAATAGAGCTTCTCAGAATCGTCCTTAGCCGCGTCGTTGACTTTCTTCTGGTTCAAGATGGTATCCAGAATGATCGCGGTTTTACCCGTTTGACGGTCACCAATGATCAGCTCACGCTGGCCGCGGCCAATCGGGATCAAGCTATCAATGGCTTTCAAACCCGTTTGCATCGGTTCGTGCACAGATTTGCGCGGGATAATGCCGGGCGCTTTGACTTCGATCAGGCTTCGCTCTGAAAAATCAATTGAGCCTTTGCCGTCAATCGGTTCACCCAAAGCGTCAACCACACGGCCGAGAAGGCCTTTGCCAATCGGCACGTCAACGATGTCGCCGGTCCGCTTGACCGTGTCACCTTCTTTAATGGTTCTGTCATCACCGAAGATAACGACACCGACATTGTCTTCCTCAAGGTTCAGCGTCATGCCTCGAATACCACCGGGGAATTCGACCATTTCACCGGCCTGTACTTTATCAAGACCATAAATGCGGGCGATACCATCACCAACAGAAAGAACCTGACCGACCTCAGCGACTTCAGCTTCGGTCCCAAAATTTTGAATCTGATCTTTTAGAATCGCGGATATTTCCGCTGCGCGGATTTCCATTATCCAACACCTCTCATGGCGAGTTTTAAATGTTGCAGTTTAGTTTGAAGAGACGAATCGACCATTCGCGAGCCAATTTTGACGACAAGGCCGCCAAGCAGATCGGAATCAACCGTCGAATTAAGGGATACTTTGCCGCCAACGGAGCTTTCCAAGGCGGAGATAATTTCAGCTTGCTGACTTTCCGAGAGCGCTTTTGCTGAGGAGACTTCAGCCGTCATTTCACCGCGCCGTCCGGCTAAGATCATCAAATAATCATTGATGATGTCGGTGAGTGCAAAAAGCCGTCTATTGGACGCAACGACACCAATAAAATTACGGGTCAATTCTGAGGCTTCTGCTTTTTCGAGCAGCGCCTGCATCGCTGAAGACTGATCGCCCCGCGATATTACGGGTGAGCGGACCATACGTTTCAGGTCATCACTTTCGTCAATCATCGCTGATACTTGACGCAGATCATCGGCGACTTGATCGAGAGCAGACGCGCCGTCGGCTAAATCAAACAGCGCCGTGGCATATCGACCGGAGAGCCCAGTAACGCCGGTTGCGACGTCGGTAGTTTCTGATGACACCTGAGTTTATTCCTCGACTACATTTCCGATAGACCAAATTGACCGGCGGAAATACGGAAACTTGAAAACAAAATAATGCCTTCCTGAACAGCTAAAAAAAGGTTGCCCCTCGGTGGAAAGCGACCGTTGTCTACCATACTCATTCAGAGTCCGCAAGACGCCACAGGCACCCTTTAGACACCCTAATTTTAGTCTCTTTTTTCAAGGGTTTATCACCCCAAACCGGCTACATAAAACTGTAGGGGTCGATATCCAATTGCACCCGCACTTTACGCGGCAAGTCAGTCGCCTTAAGCCATGATCGAATTCGCGCCTGGATGTTCACATCGCGGCCTGCTTTGACCAAAAAGCGGCGGCGATGACGGCCTCTCAATAAGGCAAGCGGTGCAGGTGCCGGACCCAAGGTCATAATGCCATTTTCGCGGGGAGCGGTGCGGGCGAGGTTGCTTGCAGCCTGATCGACAGCACGTTCGTCCGTCGCCGATAAAATAATGCCTGCCAAGCGGCCAAATGGCGGCATGCCGTTCTGCTCGCGGTCGCGCGACATGGTTTCAATAAACCCCTTATGATCGCCATTTTTCAGAGCCTGCATCACTTGGTTTTTCGGATCATGGGTTTGCACCAAGACTTTGCCGGGCCGCTCTGCACGCCCTGCCCGCCCGGCCACTTGATAGAGCAATTGATAGGTGCGCTCTAACGCGCGGATATCACCACCTGTTAGGCCAACATCCGCGTCGACCACGCCGACTAATGTGAGGTACGGAAAATGATACCCCTTGGCGACAATCTGCGTGCCAATGATCAAATCGATTTCGCGCTTCTCAATCTGACTGACCAAATTCTGCGCTTGTCCCGGCGTATGAATATTATCGCTCACCGCGATTTCAGAACGGATATCAGGAAACAGTTCCGCAACTTCTTCGGCCAAGCGTTCCACCCCGGGCCCGCAAGCATAGAGTTTGTCTTCCTGGTCGCAAGCCGGGCATTTTTCTGGCGGTTTCACCTGATAGCCACAATGGTGACATTGCAACCGGCCCAACAAGCGATGCTCAACCAACCAGGCTGTGCATTGCGGACATTGAAAGCGATGACCGCAGCCTTGGCAGAGCGTCAACGGCGCATAGCCACGCCGGTTTAAGAACAACAACGCCTGCTCACCAGCGGCAAAAGTTTCTTTTAAAGCTGTAATAAGCTTGGGCGATATCCATTTACCGGGATCGGGTTTATCTTGGCGCATATCAATGATCGATATTTCCGGCAGATCGGCGCCGGCATGGCGGTCCGGCAAATCAAAATGCTCATACCGGCCTAGCGTTACATTCCGCAAGCTTTCGAGCGACGGTGTTGCTGACACCAAAGAAATTGGGATGTTTCCTAAATTGGCACGAACAACCGCCATATCTCGGGCATTGTAGATGACGCCGTCTTCCTGTTTGAAAGACTGATCATGCTCCTCATCAATGATGATCACACCGAGATCGTTATAGGGTAAAAATAATGCCGAACGGGCACCAACGATGACTTTGGCCTCCCCTGTCGCCACGGCCCGCCAGGTCGTTCGGCGTTTGGCTTGGGTGAGATCAGAATGCCATTCTGCCGGCGCACAGCCAAAACGATCTTTGAACCTTCCCAACCACTGAGCGCCGAGCGCAATTTCCGGCAAAAGCACCAGCGCTTGTTTGCCCTGTTCCAAGGCTTGGCAGACCGCTTCTAAATAAACCTCTGTTTTGCCCGATCCCGGAACGCCTTCCAACACGCTTACGGCAAACTCGCTGGCCTTAACGTGGCTTCGCAAACTTTCAGCGGCGGCAGCCTGTTCGGGCGATAGTTTCGGGCCTGGTGCCTGCCAATCCGGCACTTCAAACGCCGCTGGCGGCGGGAGATCAACGGCAATTACCGCACCCAATTTTGCCAACCCTTTAATCACGCTGGTACCGACGCCGGCCTCTTTAGCCAACAATGTCGCCAGAAGTGGCGGGCTCGCCTTTAAAACTTCGATGACCCGTTCGCGCGCCTTCGTCATTTTAATTTCGGGCAGTTCCGCCGGAAGCGCATAAGCCGTCACCGGCTTGGGTGGTTTGAGGGCATCCGGCACACTCATCAGCATTTTAAGCACAGCGCCGAGCGACGCCATATTGTAATTTGCCACCCATTCTGCGAATCGCCGCGCCTTTTCAGGCATCGGCGGTGCCTCTAATTTTCCAAATATAGATTTAAGTTTTTCAGGCGGCACGTCGTCGGTCTCACCGTCCCAAACCACGCCAATCACTTCGCGCACCCCCAGTGGGACTGAAACAAAGTCACCGATATCAACGTTTAGAGTAGCGGGTACGGCGTAGGTGTAGGCCCGATCTAACGGCAACGGCAGCAAAACGCTGACGCATTCTAGGTCATTGATTCTTTCTG
>CAJXJM010000077.1 GCA_913054205.1 uncultured Rhodospirillaceae bacterium | reverse complement strand
CACAGCGAGGACAATTGGCAACACCCAGGTCGAAATTTTAAATAAAAGAGATTGTTCGTCCATCGATGATCCTAGTTACCAGCCAATATTTCGTCGAGACGCGAGAGCGCCGCTTCTCTATCTAATGTGTCATGATTTTCTATGAGAGCAAGTGCTTTAGTGAGGCGTTCGATCGCCAAAGACGACATGTCAGAAACAACGTTCGCGATTTCCTGCATTTCATCCATTTCGCCATTACAATGAAGAACGACATCGCAGCCTGCATCAAGCGTTGCCGTTGTCCGCTCGGCAAAACTTCCGCTTAAAGCTTGCATCGACAGATCATCCGACAGCAGCAATCCATCAAAACCAATTTCGCGCCTGATAATATCTTCGATGATCGGTTTTGATGTCGTCGCCGGCTCCGTAGCATCAATCGCGCCATAAATAACATGCGCCGTCATCGCGAGCGGCAGATCGGAAAGAGCTTTAAACGGCGCAAAATCAGTTTCAGACAGTTCGGCCTTAGAAACGGTCACGCGCGGCAACGCTTTGTGGCTATCAACATTGGCCCGGCCATGACCGGGAATGTGTTTGATGATCGGTAGCACGCCCTCTTGCATCAAAGCATCACAAGCAGCCCGTCCAAGGGCAGCCACTTGGCTCGGCGGTTTGCCGTATGCCCGGTCGCCAATAATCGGATCAGCGTCGGATTGCGGAATATCGAGAACCGGCAGACAGTCGACATTTATTCCAAGCGCCCGCAATTCCGCTCCAATCAGGCGAACATTTAAAGTCAACGCTTCTATCGCCAAATCTATATCTCGCACCGCTAAATCGGCAAAAACCTGAGCCGCCGGCGGCTTTCGCCAATGCGGCGGCCCCAACCGGGCAACCCGTCCACCTTCCTGATCAATTAAAATCGGCGCATCTTTACTTTCAATAGAGCTACGAAGCTGGCTGGTGAGATTGCGGACTTGATCAGGAGTGTCACAATTGCGGGCGAAAAGAATAAAACCAATGGGGCGCGTTTCTTTAAAAAAATTGGCTTCTTCTGTAGACAGCGCGAGCCCCTTACAGCCAAATATTACAGCGCGAGATTGAGCCACACCTATCGCCCGGGTCGGATAGCGAGACAGCCAACCTTAATCTTCGCAAGCGACTGGCAAAGTGTTTTAGCCGCTTCCCGATCAGCGAGAGGGCCGGCGCGCAAACGATAAAAAATGCCTTTTTTACCAAGATCAGCACGGACAACGTTGAGGGTAAGCTGTCCTAATAGGCCGCTGTATTTTTTCTGTAGTCTGGTCCATTCTCGCTTAGCAGCTGCTTCGTTTCGAACTGCGACCAATTGCACTTGATAGGACGTCTTAGAAATTACGGCTGGTGCCGCCGCCGGGGCTGGCGTCTTTACCTCAACCTTAGCGATTTTATTCTCAATTTTTGGCGGCGCCGGTGCGGGTTCCGGTTTTTTGACGGTTTTGACTTCTTCCGTCGTCGGCTGAGAACCCACTGTCTTTGAAATTTCGGGCTTGGCTTCCGGTTCGGCTTTCACTTCTTTTGGTGGCGCAGAAACCGGACCGGGCGTGGTTTCTGCTTTGTCGACCGGTTTTGGTGCGGAAGGCGTGAGCGGCACTTCCGGTCGCGGCAATAAATTCTCAGTTTTCTGTTCTGGTGGCTTTTTCTCCAAGCGGTCATAAACCAATTTGTCGCGGTTTGGAATTTCAATGCCGCCAGGTTTTTCAGGACGCACTTTCGAGGGACTTTCGGAAGCTCGAACAATCGGTAGTTCATCGGCATTGCGACCCAGTATTTCATCGCCCCATTGTGTCCAGGCTGCATAACCGCCGCCGAGAATAATGACGATCAGCAGGAATTTCAGCCCGCCACGTTTCGGTTTGGCTCGACGGTTGATGCGCTCGAATTCCAGCGTGTCGACTTTGAGGTCATCTCGATCAAGTTCAGGAATTTCTTCGAGCGGCACTTGATCTGAAAAAGCATTTTCACTTAGCTCTTCATCGGGACCATCGGCAGGGATTTGTGCACCTTCCGTTGGCAATCTCAGATGAGGCACATCAGTGGGGACGCTAATAGGTTCAGGTATTTTCGCTGAGTTCCGATCTTCAGAATTCAAATTTTCATCGTCATTTGATGGATCACTCGGCAATTCGTCTGGAAAGTCGCGGTCAGACATTAGCGCATCTCCTCGACCGGCACGACGCCCATCACTTCCAAACCGGAAGCAATCACCGTCGCCAATGCTTTTACCATCGCCAAACGCGCCAAAGTCAAAGGACGATCCTCCTCTGACAGAAATCGAAGGCTGGTATCATCTTTGCTTCCTTTGGTCCAAAGCGCATGAAATGCAGCTGATACATCATGGAGGTAATACGCGATCCTATGTGGTTCATGGGCCTCTGCAGCACTTTCCACCATTTGTGGCCAAGCTGCCATCATCTTGATCAAAGCAAGCTCCGCTGAATCGGTCAAGCGATTGAAATCAGCTTTTTGCAGAGCTTCGTTTGAAATTTCAGTGGTCTCAAACATTTCCCCGGCATGGCGCAAAACCGAACAACACCGGGCGTGCGAATATTGTACATAGAATACCGGATTATCGCGACTTTGTTCCATTACTTTTGTCAGATCAAAATCAAGTTGGGCATCATTCTTTCGGGTTAGCATAATGAAGCGGACAACATCTTTGCCGACTTCATCTATCACTTCGCGAAGAGTTACAAAGGTCCCTGCCCGCTTAGACATTTTAACAGGCTCGCCTTTGTCCATTAAATTGACCATTTGGCAAAGCTTTATATCCAGTTCGCCGCCCTCTTCCGTCAGCGCTTTAACGGCTGCCTGCATGCGTTTGACGTAGCCGCCGTGGTCGGCGCCCCAAACGTCTATCATGCCCGCAAAGCCGCGGTTAAACTTGTCTAAATGATAAGCCATGTCGGTGGCGAAATAGGTCCAGGAACCATCTGACTTTTTCACAGGTCGATCGACATCATCACCAAAATTCGTTGCCCGGAAGAGCGTTTGTGGACGTTCTTCCCAATCCTCAGGCTTTTTGCCCTTCGGCGGCGCGAGCACACCGGTATAAATGAGATCGCGATCTTCCAGCGTTTTCATCACCGCATCAACACCGCCGCCGCCAACTAAAACGCGTTCAGAACTGAAAGTATTATGTTCCACGCCTAGCGCGGCGAGGTCCTCTCGGATCAAATCCATCATCGCATCTATGGCAAAATCGCGAATCGGTCCAAGCCAGTTCTCTTCGTCAACGCCTTGCCATTTGTCGCCATCGCGCCCCGCGAGATCTTTTCCAGCGCCGACGAGATAGTCACCGGGATAAAGTCCTTCCGGCATTTCACCAATATCTTCACCAAGCGCTTCGAGATAACGCCTATGAAGCGAGCGTGCCAACACATCGATCTGAGCGCCGGCATCATTAATATAATATTCTTTGGTAACGTCATAACCGGCTTTCGCTAAAAGATTGGCGAGCACATCGCCGATGACGGCGCCGCGGCCATGGCCAACATGCATTGGACCGGTTGGATTGGCTGAAACATACTCAACATTGATCTTTTTGCCGTTACCAATTTGAGACGTGCCATATTGGGTTCCGGCTGCCAGAACTTCCCCAAGTCGAGCGTGCCAAAAATCATCGGCCAGAACAATATTGATAAAGCCTGGCCCCGCTATTTCGGCGCTGGTCACGGCGTCAATATTTTTCAAACCAGCGACGATATCGCCGGCAAGATCATGGGGCTTTAACCCGGCGGGTTTTGCTAGAACCATCGCCGCGTTGGTGGCGATATCACCATGTTTTGGATCACGCGTCGGCTCCACTGAGACGCGGGAAAAATCTGTGTCAGCTGGCAATGTGCCAGTGCTCGCGAGGCCGGTTAAAATCTCCACAACGCAATCGCGCATATATTCAAAATGATTTAAGGTAGTCAGGGTCATAAATTTAATCTTCAGCGTATCTTGGTCTATTTATTCGTTAACTTCATGTGTTCTTCATTGGCAAAGCGGTCGGTCATTCCAGCGATATAATCAGCCACCACATGAGCCGTCTGTTCTTCCGTTTTACCGTCTACCTGTTGGTGCCACTCGGCGGGTAACATTTCCGGCTGCGCCAACAATAATTCAAACAAATCCCGCACCACCAAACGCGCTTGATCGGTCATTTTGTTCACGCGTGAATGGCGATACATATTTTCAAATAAGAAGTCTTTCAGACCTCTATCGATCGCGTGCATTTCAGCAGAAAACGAAACAACTTGGTGGTCTAAGGCTCGAATGTCCTCGACCGTCGACGGTGCCGCTTCTTTTAACTGTTGTTGGGTTTGTGTCAAACAATCGTTCACCATATGGCCTATCAAATCGCGCACCGCTTCATGGCGTTGACGGGCTTTATCGATGTCGGAATGTTTTTTGATGACATCCTGAAAAATCTCGCCAACGAGCGGAAGTTCGAACATATCTTCCATGTTGAATAAATCGGCCCGCAAACCGTCGTCAATGTCATGGTTGTTATAGGCAATGTCATCTGCCAACGCGGCCACTTGAGCTTCCGCACTGGCGAAAGTATCGAGCCTTAAATCATTCTTTGAATTGTAATCGACGATTTCACGCGGCAACTTTTTATCACCGCCAGCGTCAATCAACGGACCATTGTGTTTAACCACGCCTTCGATGGTCTCCCAGGTCAAATTCAGACCATCAAAATTCGGGTAGCGCCGTTCCAATCTTGCAACAACGGACAATGATTGAGCATTGTGGTCAAAGCCGCCATAGGGCTCCATTAGCTCCGAGAGAGCGTATTCGCCGGCGTGTCCAAAAGGCGGATGCCCCAAATCATGGGCCAGCGCGACCGCCTCGGCGAGGTCTTCGTTTAATCCCAAACATCGAGCCAAGGTTCGCGCAATTTGCGACACTTCAAGCGTATGGGTCAGCCGCGTTCGATAGTGATCGCCTTCGTGATTTACAAAAACCTGGGTTTTATATTCCAGCCGCCGGAAAGCGGTGGAGTGAATAATACGATCCCTATCCCTTTGGAAGCAATTTCGTGTGGTGCTTTCAGATTCAGCTACCAAACGCCCTTTGCTTTGTTCCGGAAAACAAGCGTAGGGCACCAAGGCGTTCACGGAGCCCTTAAATTCTGTAAGACTTTGTTTCATAACCAACAACTTAGCCGATATTGCTTAACAGTCCCATAAGACATATCGAAACTTGAACCGGGATCCAGTTTTTATCCGCACTCGATCAATTGTAGCTTTCTGGATCCCGGCTCGGGGGCCGGGATGACGATTTAATTGGAGGACATAAATTGAGTGGCTATACGGAAACCCAGTGGTTACCGTATCGGAGTGTGACGTTCTCTGAGATGGAAGTAATTTATGAAGGATGTGAACAATGGACGCCTTTTTCACGCCACCATTATCCGGAATTCAAGAATGGCACGGGAAGTCAGAAGTCAAAAATCTCATTGTTATGCTGCACGGGTTCAACTCAAGCGGCGACGAATTTTCTAAGGTAAGCGAACAATTCTCAAAACATTTCCAAAATGCTTATGTGGTCACTCCAAATGGGCCAATATGTGATGGTGATGAATATAGATGGTTCAACACCAATGGCTCAGCAACAGACAATATGTATTTTGAGATAGAAGATGCCTGTTCCATGGTCAATCAAACGGTTGATTACTATTTGAATGAATTCAACTTGACTCCTCAAGACGTTTTTTATGTTGGCTTTTCTCAAGGTGCGATCGTGGCACTCCATAGTGGTCTAACCCGAAATGATCAGATTGGCGGCATCCTTTCATTCTCAGGCCAAATTTTGAATGCCGGTAAACTGAGTGACAGCATAAGGTCGCGACCACCAATACTGTTGGTTCATGGCGCCAATGATAGCACCATACCAGTTGAAAAAATATCAGACGCAAACTCATTTTTTATGAAAGAGAAAATATCAGTCAAAAACCATATATGCCGAGACTTGGGTCACAACCTAAATAAGGAAGCCCTCGTTAATGGCTTACGATTTCTGTCGAATTATATGGAAATAAAATCGCAATGAATTAACTGTTCCATTGGTCGAAGTACAATCAGAACAAACTTATTCAGAGAAGATGAATATAGGGAGGATTTTATGCCCGGTAAGTTATCTTGGATTATCGCCAGTATCGCAATTGTTGCCATTATTGTCATTGGCGCACATCTAGCTTCATCATCATAACGTGGCCATGTCCGTTTTTGGCTAATAGCTGACTCTTTGGCACCATCTTATTAGTGTCTGCTTTGGCGGAACGAATTATGGAAAGACGACCTCGTCTACTACGATTTTATAGTCAAAAACACCGTCCTTCATAAATTTACCCGTCAGAAGAATACGGCATTGAAGTTTGCATTCATTTTGAAGACGCTGTTTGGTGGCACCGATAATTGATGATAAATCGGCCCGAAAGCTGAAGGTTCTAGACAACGTATTACTGATCGATCCGCTATCACCTCTTGTGCCAACAACCTTCAAATAACCATTTACTTTTACTTTCTTTTCGACCCAACTATCTGCATTCAGTTTAAGGTTATTTATATCCACTGATTGATATTCGATTTTTGGCACATCCTTCAGAATTTTATAGGTTCCATCTTTTTTGAGAATAATTGTGCGCCCATCCGTAGTTTTGACGGTTTCCGCCTCTGCCGCTCCACCGACGAACATCATCAATAAAGTAAGGACTATGGTTACAGGTTTCACCGGGATGGTCCTCAGTCGGAAATACAAGTTAATCCATGGTAACACAACATGTCCCCTCTTTAGACAGAGATAGATATGCTCCTGAAATAATGTCCGCTTCTGGCTATTAGCGGACGATTAAGCCATCTATAAAATGCGTCCGCTTTACCCTCGATAGCGGACATTTTCCGCCCATACCGAAACCAACTCTTTTCCGTACCCCCTTTGAGCCAACAAACAAATTGCGCTCGTTTGCGTTCTGATATGTCTCCATTTAAGGGGGTTTTCCGTACATATGCTAATAAGTGTAGTCAATTTTAGTTTTACAGCCAATTATAAATTTGAAAAATCCTCTCTGACGCCGTCATAGAAGATAAAACACCTATCCGTCATACGCGGACTTGATCCGCGTATCCATAGTTTGGTCGCATACCGGGATATTAGTAGGATGTCTTCCTATTTCTTTCATCAAAAGCACAGTTAATTGACAATTTATAATTTAGGCTTACATAATGCTTGCGAATTGTTATCATTACGTAAATGTTTCGAAGTTTAGAGAATTGAGTATGAACGCTTTATCTATTACTGAAAGTGCCGCCAATCGCGTGACTGAGATGATCTCCTCCCAAGGGGATGATAAGCTGATGCTGCGTATTACGGTCTCTGCCGGAGGATGTTCAGGATTTTCCTATAGTTTTGATCTTGATGCCATTCAAACAGATGACGATTTAATCTTTGAGGCCCATGGCGTGAAGGTTGTCATTGACGACATGTCGCTCGAAATCCTCGGCAGCTCGGAAGTCGATTTTGTTGAAGATCTCATCGGCTCGGCTTTTAAGCTGAACATTCCAAACGCAACTTCGTCCTGTGGCTGCGGCGTTTCATTTGCAATCTAGGGTGCTTTTAGCCGCCCTACCAAATGTGTTATGAAGAGACCCACCAAGTGCAGGGTCTTTTTTTTGGATAGTATTTAAATGGTTAAAATTGCGACATGGAATGTCAATTCGGTGAAGGCGCGTCTCCCTCATCTGCTAAGATGGCTGGACGATTTCTCGCCCGATATTGTGTTGCTCCAAGAACTCAAATGTGTCGCAGAAGCCTTCCCCCATGCAGAGGTCGAAGATAAAGGCTACAACATCGCGGTCTCTGGCCAAAAGACCTATAACGGCGTCGCAATCCTT
This sequence comes from uncultured Rhodospirillaceae bacterium, assembly GCA_913054205.1. Lineage (GTDB taxonomy): Bacteria > Pseudomonadota > Alphaproteobacteria > Rhodospirillales > UBA2165 > TMED23. The sequence goes on along the minus strand of CAJXJM010000077.1, from coordinate 1,019 downwards.
TCCAAATCGCCAATCGATATCGAGCTAACCGAACTGCCGGGTGATCCCAGCGACGAACAGGCGCGCTACATCGAAGGCTTTACCGGCGACGTTCGAGTGGCTGCTATTTATTTGCCAAACGGTAATCCGGTCGATACCGAGAAATATCCCTATAAACTTGAATTCATGGAACGTCTCTACGACCGAGCGAAAGAACTGCTGACAACAGAAGACGCCTTCGTTCTAGGTGGAGACTATAACGTTATCCCGGAAGACGCCGATGTTCATGATCCCGAGAGTTGGCGCGGTGATGCCTTGTTTCGGCCGGAGACTCACGCCGCTTGGCGAAAGTTCATCTATCTTGGACTGACAGATGCTTTCCGCGTCTTCAACCCCGAGGCCGGGCGTTATTCCTATTGGGATTATCGCGCCGGCGCTTGGAACAAAGACAATGGTATTCGCATCGATCACTTAATGCTGTCGCCACAAGCCGCCGATATCCTAACGGCATCTGGGGTTGATCGCACACCAAGGGGCTGGGAAAAACCATCTGACCACACGCCGGTTTGGTGTGAGCTTGATCTTTAATTTTCAATTTGGTTGGGAACGACCCGCTCGCTTGGAAATATGATACTGACAGTCGTGCCAATATCGGGCGTACTGTCAATTTTCAATTCCCCGCCATGCAATTCAATAAGATCGCGTGTCAGCGGCAATCCCAATCCCGTACCTTCTTGATCAGAACGTGCCTCCCGACCGACCTGACCAAACCGCGTCAACGCCGTTTCAATTTCTTGTGCCCTCATACCAATTCCCGTGTCTGCGATACTTATCTCGTCGCCATTTTAGTCGCTGTTGGTATGTTCCGGGCAAGTGGTGCTATGGCCATGCTCATCTCGCCCATCTCCGTTATTACCGATGGGTTTGGTATGCCGGCAGAAGCCCTGCCGATGGCATTATTGCGCGCCCTCTCTGGCTCCGGTGCCTATGGTATTTTGGCATCGCTGATTAATGATCCGGCAATTGGCCCCGATAGCTAC
>CAJXJM010000076.1 GCA_913054205.1 uncultured Rhodospirillaceae bacterium | reverse complement strand
CGCTGTTAATGCATCAAAGTTTTCTGTATAGCTGGGCGAGAAAGCCTCGCCATAAGCGTCGGATAGTTGAGAGCCGATGTCTTCGCCATGAGCGGAAATCAGCTGGTTATCAAGACTATCGCTCCACGATTGGGCCATAATCGACAATTGATTTTCTAACTCGGGAATTGACGCTTTTTTATTTAGGGCGTCAGAAGAACCGATGACGATATGAAGACGCGCCAGCGGGGAATCACCAAATTCCATATTAAAAAAGGAAACCGACCCATTGAAGGTTTCTGCCAACAGGTCCTGCATTTTTATGCGCAACCTCGTGGTAAAACGATCGCGCGGCACAAACACCAAGCAAGATACAAAACGATCAAAGCTGTCCCACCGGGCAAATAAAGCAACGCGTTGGCGTTCTTGCAAATGCAGGATGCCCATCGTTATATCGAGCAAATTATCTTCTTGAATTTGGAACAATTCGTCGCGCGGATAGGTTTCGAGAATATGGACCAGTGCCTTGCCGTCATGGCTGGTAGAAGAAAAACCTGCTTTAGCGATGGTCGTGTCAATTTTTCGGCGCAAGAAGGGGATGGAGCTGGGGCTGGAGCTATAGGCAACGGAAGTAAACAGTCCAACAATGAGCCGCTCTCCGACAACCTTACCCGCCGCATTGAATTTTTTGACGGCGATCGTATCCAGCATAACGGCTCTATGAACCGTTGACCGGACGTCGGCCTTACTTATGCCAACGGGATCGGGACGATTTACAAAACTTCGCACCGCAGCCGACATTTTTTCCAAATGACGCAAATCTTTTAAAACCACGCGTTTGGAATCACGCAAAATGCCTAACCCGCTTTTAGAGCTTATATGAACTTTTGCCTGTGCGCCGGATCCTTTGAAATCGTATTCCCGATATCCTAAAAATGTGAAGTGATTGTCGTGCGCCCACTGTAGAAAATCCTGCGCTTCTGTTACATCTCCTGAGTTACTATTATGGGCCCGTAATTTCAGTTCATTGATGATTTCCTGCACACGGCCGCGAATAGGCTGCCAATCTTCCACTGCAGCCCGCACGTCACTCAAAACAGCTTTCATTTCGCTTTGTAAATCTTTAATTCGGGCCTGAGAGGACAATTGCGATATCTCAAAACTCATGATCGCTTCGGGAATTGCGGCCTGATCACCGGTCTGATTCCCCGGTTCATTTGGTAGAAATTCTTTGAGAGATCCGTCTTTAGCCCGCAATATCCGCAATATTGGATGCACGACTTGGTGGACGGTAAGACCGTGTAGAGCAAGATTTGCAGTCAACGAATCTATCAAAAAGGGCATATCTTCCATGACAATTTCTAAGATTGTGTGGTCACTCTCCCAGCCATCTGCCGAAATTTCTGGATTAAAAACCCTGATTTTAGTTTCGCCGGCTTTACGCTTTTGCGCAAAACTCCAGATCGAATTCACAGTACCTGCGAGGACATTGAGGTGTTTCTCTAACATATCTTGCGCGGGAACATTGGCAAAAAACTGGCGGATGAATTTATTCTGTCGTGCGGATGGTTTTCTTTTGGAAACACCTTTGGTTGCCGCCGATATTTTTTTGATGAGATTGGTCTTCTGCCTGTTCGACGTTGAACTCATTTTCAAGCCCCCACGTTAGTTTGATGCCAATACTTAAAATTCACTATACTAGGTAGAAATTTCAAAACGATAGCCCAATGATGTTGCATCATAAAGCGTGATCCAACAATTATTAATAAATTAGCGTCACTAATGTTAAAATTTTGCCGAGTATTCCTTTAAAGTATTATTTATGAAACCAAATATTTAATTTATCGTGAGCATGTTTATATGAGCCTAGATAGAGAGGACTTATCAAATAATTATCTCTATCAATTTTGAGAGCGTATTTTTATACAAGGAACCTTCCAATGGCTGAATTGCCAACCGCTCAACAGCAATCCGGGCAAAATACCGGTCAAACAGATCCTCAATCCCGCCACCCTGTTACGCGCCGGATTGGCGTTGGTTGTTGGATCAAAACGATACGCCATGGTATCCAAGTCTAACGCTGTTTCGCCAATCTCGGCCAGGCGATTGGAAAAACGTCGTTAAAAAAATAGCCAAAAAAATAACGGCAAGGACTTAAGACATTCCTGGGCGTTTATAGGGTGATTTTATACAGCTTTTGGGCGTTATCGAGAAAGATCATTTTCTGAGAAATTTCAGGTAAACCCCGAAGGTTTTGATAAAATCCCTGAATTAACTCCGCGTAATTGGTCCAAATTTTTTCGATTGGGAAATTACTGCCAAAAATGCATCGGTTTGCACCAAAAAGTTCCAGGCATTGCGCCGTAATATCACCGATAAACCCGACGGAATTCTGATGAATAAAAGTTCCTAAACCGGAAAATTTACAATGAATGTTGGGTTGATCAGCCAGCTCTTTCATGCCGTCCAACCAAAGCTGCATTCCTTTAGAAGACGTGTCTTCCGGCATGCCGCAATGCTGTAATACCATCGCTGTATCCGGAAATTCCGCCGCCAACCCTGCGGCATCTTTCATTTGTGACGCAAAAACCTGAAGCTCAAACGACCAATCATAATCTTGCAACAGCGCAAAATTTTGGCGCCATTTGGCGTCTCGCATAACATCCGGCTCGGGCGCAAATTTATAGAGCGGGTTTTCATGCCAATGGAGTTGCTGGCGAATGCCGCGCATCAGTGGAAAATTGCTAAGTTCTTTTAAAGTTTCAGCGCACGACTCTGACGAAAAATCAACATAGCCGATGATCGCACTTGGCCAGCCGGTTCGATCTGCATTTTCCTGAACCCAGCGCACTTCTTCGACTTCTTTTCCCGCCGGCCAATTCACTTGGATATAAACCGATCCAACAACACCTTCCGGTGTGACATCATCGATAAATTCCTCGACCAAATAATCGCGCTTAATGGCATCATATTCACCAAAGATGCGGGGCTGAGTAGGGCCGTTGAGCCAAGCGAGATCAGACAAGCGCCAGATATGGTGATGTGCATCAATTGCTTTAATTGAAATTGGCAACGGAAAAACCCCTATCATGCGTTAATTTTGTCTAGACTTGCTTTTAAGTCAGCTTTTGAGTGTATTTAAATATGGATTCTGATCAGCAAAAATACAAACCTCGATTTTCGATAACCGCCGTTCTGGTTTTTGGCTCGGCAGGAGCCACTTTGATTGCCGTGGGATTGGTTCTGTTTTTGGGCTTTGCCAGCCGCCGTAAAAAATACATTCACGCTTTTATACGATCAATCTGAACAACTGATCGACAGCTTGGTCAATACCATTGATCAGGAATTGAAGCCGATCCAAAGACAGGCTGAGTTTGTCACCAGGCAGGTTAGAAATGGCAATGTCGACCCACGCAAAAATGACAGCTGGCTGCGTTTTATTGAAGCAGTCCCGGCGGCAAAACCTCAAGTGATATCGCTTGGGTTTATATCCCGCAATTACGAAGCAACGATCTATGCCGTACGCCCGGCTGAACTTTTTCATCGCGATTTTTCAAGATTCAAAGAGGTGCGTGAGATCGTTGATGGCGTCAAGGGACCAATGCGGCCGCAATGGTATCGGCCAGACATCACTGTAAAAATTTAGCGCTGCCGTGAGGTCCGGTGTTTGCAGTTCGATACTGTGGAGTGCTGTAACTTTTGCCATGGCATGAGATTAAATAATCTCGCGCATACAACAAGACACAATAAAGCCCGGAAGAGAATTCTCTCATCCGAGCGTTATTGGAAAGTTATATCGACTTAGTCGAGATCAAGTTTGAAATAATTGATCGCGTTCGTCCGGCCAATTTGCAGGCGCTGTTCATCATTGATTACGTCGGTTGCATCGAACCAATCACATGCATCTTCCATGGTCTCGAACGGATAGTCAGCTGAGAAGAACATCCGGTCAATGCCAACTACTTCCAAGCAACAGCGGAACGCGGGGTCTGAGAAGTTGCCGCTGGTTGTCAGCAAAAAGTTATTGAGAAAGTTTTCACCGAGTAAATTTTTACCGCGATAGGCCCGGCGTGAAAATTTCATCCGCGCATCGATGCGCCACAGATCATAAGGAATGTGCTCGCCCAGGTGACCGATAATAATTTTGAGATTTGGATGGTCGTCAAACATTGCCGAACCGCACATGCGCAACGCGTGAATAGAAGTTTCAACCGCGAAGCCCCAAGGTGAGCTTTTTAGCCAAGGATGACCGTCATAGAACGGGGCATTTGCTTCCAATTGCATTCTTGGGTGAAGATAAAACGGAACGTCTAATTCTGAAACAGTTGCCCAAAAACTTTTATACTCGGGAATGTCATAATAAATGGCCATATCGGGCTCACCTTTTTGCGTGAACCCGTTAACCATTGAGCCGTAAAAGCCCAAATCTTTAACACAGCGGATAAGTTCTTCTGAAGCCGCGTCCGGGTCCTGCATCGGTAGCGCAGCGAAGGCACCGTAGCGTTTCGGATTTTTTTGAACGGCTTCAGCCATAGCGTCATTGGCTTTTTTAGCCACTTCAATGGCTTCATTGGTATCGAGAATGGCTTGAACGCCAGGCGCATTGTTGGACAGAATGGCAAATTCGATGCCATTTTTGTCCATTAACTCAAGGCGTTCACTACCCATATCAAGAATTTGGCGCTCAAATTCTTCCCATTTACCAGAATCTCCGGCAAATGCTTTGGTGTTCCCAAGCGTTTCGGGGATGGCCATGTGCTCTTCAAAGACGATTTTTCCTTGCATTATAAATCCCTCCTTGTGGATTTTTTAAAATGTTTTCTGGTGTTGTTCTGAATAAAAATTTATTGGCAGTGATTAAAATCTTTTCCCGGAAAATTTAAACCTGTTATTTTAATCTGTCCGCATAGCGTTCAAATTTTTGGGGTCAGTCAAAAGCCCGTTGCCGACGTTCTTTTTCCTCGGCGCTGAGAAATGCGACCTGTCGTTTAAGGTCCTCGTATTCTTGATATGTTGTTTTGCGAGACCCCCAAGCAAATTCCACTTCGGAAAGCGGCTCATCAGACGAAGCAAGCTGCGAGGTTAATTTTTTAAACAATTCAAACAACGCGAGGTAGGCTTTAATCTCAAGATCGTTGAAATTTGAATCTGGTGCGATCTCAAAAGTATCAACCGCGACGATCGCGCCTTCGTCCACTTGCTCTGTCATAACATGTGCGGTCACACCAAATTGCACAGCCCCGTCATAAATTGCAAAATTTGCCGGCAAAACGCCGGGGTAGCTCGGTGGGCCGGGATGAAAATTATAGGCAGGACCATCGACGAGATTTAAAACCTCATCCGGCACGATGATTGAAGTGCAATAGGCGAGTAGTCGACGCTTTCCTTTGGCCCGAGATTTCCGGCTGGCACGGGTCAATTTGTCGATGGTGGATACCGGTGTGACCACGAGATCAGGATTTTGCTCCAGCAGCACCGCCGTTAAATGCGGTATTTCAGCCTCGCCGGTTAATAATATGATTTCTGCAGGCATCGCCTTCAATCTCTCTCGAACAATTCAATCAACCTCTTCCCCAAACTAACGTGCCGCGCTAGAGTATGTCTACGGCGGTCGAGCAGATTGACTCAAAATATGAAAATTTCTTTCCGGGAAAGGAGCGGGACGTGGCTTCCAAGATAATTCGCATCGAAGTAAACAACGCTGTTTTTTCATTGCCCTATTATGTTGCCCGCGATGAAGGCTATTTCACCGACGAAGGGATTGAGGTCGAGCTTGTGCGTGCCGGTTCCGGACGTGACCGAGATTTAGACGTCCCTGACCAGCCAATTAGCGACCCTACAATGGTTGAAAGCTACGGCTGGCATCGGGGCATTGAGGAAGGTGAGTTTGCGCTCTACCGGGCTTGTGAATGGGGACAAATTCGCCGCACCCAAGATAGTGACAAGGGTGCCAAAGTGATCAGCAAGCGCGCTGCCGTTACCACGCAGGCCATTATCGTTGCGCCTAATTCGCCGTGTAACATACCGCCCGATCTTAAAAACGTTACCGTGGCGGTAAATTTTCACGCAGGCTCTCATTATATCGTGCTCGGCCTGCTCGGCGGATATCTTGAAAAAGCGGAAATCAAAGCCGTGCACGTCGGCGGACCCAAGCAACGTTTTGATGCGCTGACTGTTGGCACCGTGGGCGCTGCCGCGGTGATGGAGCCTTGGATAAGTGCCGCCGAAAAGCTTGGTTATAAGGTGATTGCCGAAGCCTATTATGAAGGCGCGGAGGTCGCGACCCCAGCGCTTGACCCAGACGCTTACGCAGCCATTGACCGCGCAATTAAACGCGCCGTCGCCAAATTAAACGAAGATAAATTGCCCTATCTTCATTATCTTTGCGACGAAATTCCAAAAGATGTATATCACCTTCAACCAGAAGATCTCCATTTGCCGCGATTGCGCTATAACGATCCTCGGCCCTACACCGAGGCGGAATACCAATATATCTATGATTGGATGGTCTCTTGGGATTTGCTGCAGGAAGACAGCGTCTACGATAAGATCGTCGAAGAACGAACTGCTGCGTCACTTTAAATCAAACAAAAGGCACAATCATCATGGCGCGGGACGCAAAAATCGAAGAGGTAACCGGGCGCTGGGCACCAAGATTTGTATCGAACGGTGTGCCACTGACGGATTACCAGGAAGTAACCGGCACGCTTGAGCATTGGGATGATTGGTGCAAGGCGTGGTCGGCACGTGCATCGATGCACGAGACCATGGGACGCGACGCCCTGGAGGCTGGCAATACAATAAGTGCCGCTCATCATTTGGAAACGGCCGGCGTGCTGTATCATTTTGCCAAGTTTGTTTTTGTCGAACACATGGACCAACTGCAGACCGCCCACAAAAAAGCTGTTGAGTGCCGCAATTTGGTGCTGCCTTATCTCGACCCGCCCGGTGAGCGTGTGGCGATCTCTTATGACGGCGGTCATCTTTACGGAAATTTACGCAAGCCGTCTGGCGTTGAGCGCCCGCCGGTCGTTGTTATGTGCATGGGCATGGATTCGGCCAAAGAGGAAATGAGTTCCAACGAAGCCCCTTTTCTTCAACGAGGCCTCGCAACATTGGCCTTTGACGGCCCCGGTCAAGGCGAAGGCGAATATGATTTTGCGATTTGTCCGGAATATGAAAAGCCGGTTGGCGCGGTGCTTGATTATATTGAGACCCGGGACGACCTCGATACTGATCGCATCGGTGTTTGGGGCGTAAGCTTTGGCGGCTACTATGCGGCGCGGGCGAGCGCCTATCAGAAACGCATCAAAGCCTGCATTTCAATCTCTGGTCCGTTCGAATTTTTCAACCTTATGCAGGAGCGTGGCGGTCATGACGTTTTTGTCAGACGCGCTCATTGCGACAGTGAAGAAGAAGCCCTGAAGGTTGCCAAACGTGTGGATATGACCGAGGCAGCCAAAAAAATTACGGTTCCCTTGTTCATTGTCGGCGGATCGTTAGACACGCTGACGCCTCCATCGCATCAGGAGCGCCTCGCCAAAGAAGCAAATGGCGACACCTCTCTCCATATCTTTGAAGGCGGCAATCATTGCGTCAATAATTTCAGGTATAAATACAGCCCGCAATCAGCAGATTGGATGGCGCATCATTTGGGATAAGTGGAAAGATCAGCTCTTTTTGTTATTTAAATACAGCACCAAGGAGATGATGATGAGTAAAGCGACGATGGTATTTTCGCCGGTCGCTTTTGCAAAAGCGCCAATGTTGTCGATCATACCGACAATAAATCCGCCAGCAGATTGGCCAAGCAGAAAATAAACAAAAATAAGAAGGACGAGGCCGAGACTAAAAATTTCGACAAGAGACCAAAGCACTCTTCTCGCTAATTCCAATTTCTCCATGTTTGACCTCGCCCTTTGATAACTGAATAAAACAGGCTAAGCGGATCTGCTTCTAAGCAACCAAATGATTATGCCGAGAGCAATTAAACCGACCAACCCCGCTGCGCCAAGAGTAGTGATGAGCGCAGTTAAATTGCCGACAACGTCGCCGACAAAAGGCAGTTTGTTACCAATAAGAATACCCAATACGATACCAAGTCCGATCAGCGACAAACCGATATCGGTAAGCGAGCCAATCCACGTCCTAACTTGATTTAGCATAGACATAGTCTCCTAATTGTTTCAGTTATAACTGACTTCTTTCCCACATACTAAATTTAGTAAAAGAACGCATATGGGACCCCACATATAGCATAATCTCCTAAAATCTACCTAGCTTTTCGTGCTCACTTTATTGTGGTATTTGTCATATATACGCAATTTTCGGCAATTTTCCGGGCTTATCGCTATATTGGGAGAACAAATGCGGAGCGGGTATAAAAGTGAGTTTGGGCTTTTTTGTTGCGATGTCGCGAATCGATTTTAAGATAAAATAAAGATAAAACCTGGCATTCTAGGCATCGCCGCGAGCTAAAGATTGCTAAGACCTCAACTTACATTTATATAGCGCCAACCAATCATTGCCGGGCCCATCCGATGTTCACGTCTTAAAAATTATCTTTGCGCGGCGCCAAAGCCTTCGCGCCCGCGTCCAAATCAAAGGCCGTCGTCAGGAACTCCATGATTCGTGCATTCCCTCCTATTGTCATATAAATCTTTTTGCTTCAGCCGTTGCCTGGGGACCTCTTTTTCAAGCACGGCGGCCAACTTCTGGTTTCCGGCCCGACAGAAAACTTTCTGTATAGAATTGGCCGGACGATAGCCGGATTTACTGGCGAGCAACACGTCACAAATATTTATGCCATCGAAAACGTTCTTGCAGAGCGCCTGGAAAGAGTCGCGGTAAAAACTTCTCCATTCGGTGTGCCACTATTTCGGCTCTCGGTAGCCGCATCAACCGCAGGTGACCGAAACGATCGGCCCAAGCGCCAGCAATGATGGTCA
>CAJXJM010000075.1 GCA_913054205.1 uncultured Rhodospirillaceae bacterium | reverse complement strand
TATGGCCTGAAAGGCCTACCCAAAGCCGAGTTGCCGCTGGTGCTCGCGACATTTTTAAGCGGTTGGGTATTCCTCATCCCGATTGCAGTTTTGCTCTACTACATTTTCTGGCTCAGCTTCACGCCGGCCTTGTCGGCCCTCTATGCCATTGGCGCCCTGCTTGTTTTGATGGTGCTCAAAAAACGTCGTTTGTTATCGATCCCGGAATGGCGTGACTTTATTTTCGGTAGCGGTGAAGCGCTATTGCCCATCGTGCTGATTGGCGGCGCGGCAGGGGTGGTCATCGGCGTGATGAACTCCACTGGCCTGGCATTCCAGCTCACCATTCTGCTGGCTGAAATTGGCGCCAATGCGGGACTATTGGCGATGCTTTTGCTGACCGCGTTGATCTCCATCATACTCGGCATGGGAATGCCGACGGCCGCGGTTTATATAGTGCTGGCGACCGTTCTTGGACCTGCCATGGTCGAAATGAAGGTCGAGCCGATGGCCGCGCACTTGTTCCTGTTTTACTTCGGGCTTCTCTCGATGCTGACGCCGCCGGTCGCGGTTGCCAGTTATGTTGCTGCCGGCCTTGCCGGCAGCAATATGTGGATCACCGGTTGGGTCGGTATTCAATTAGCGGCAGCTGCGTATTTGCTGCCGTTCCTCTGGGTCTTCAATCCGGCATTGATATTTATCGGAACACCTTTGGCCATTGGCTATGCCATTATATCCGCCATGGTCGCAGGGTGGTATTTGTCGCGTGCGATTCGAGATATCGTTGGCGGTGATGCCTCAAAATATGTCCTGGCGGGCATTCAGTTATTTGCCGCACTTCTGATCGGCGGCTCAACCGTTTGGTTTGGTCAAACCTCACCGATTGTTGTTGTGCTGAGCGGATTGGGCATTGCCGGGTATTGGTTTATTCGCGCCCGCGAGAAAACCCTGGCGGCAGCGGTTTCGTAAATTTCCAAATTGGCTTTATGCGGAGGAGGGTGCTACAAAACGCTTCCCTCACGCCGATAGAAAGAATTCCATGCTCGTCGATAGCCATTGCCATCTGAATTACGAAGGCCTCGTTGAAGACCTTGAAGGTGCGTTAGCGCGCGCCGCCGAGGCGAATGTCGGCTTTATGTTGTCAATCAGCACAAAACTAAGTGAATTTGACAGCGTTTTAGCGACAACCGAGGGCCGCGATAATATTGCCTGCACCGTCGGTATTCATCCGCACGAATCTGGTGTTGAGCCAGAAACCGATGTTGAGACTTTGGTTGAATTGACCAAACACCCAAAAGTCGTCGGCATTGGCGAGACCGGCCTTGATTTTTTCTACGACAATTCACCACGAGAGGCCCAGGAACGCAGTTTTCGCACCCATATCGAGGCGGCTCGCCAAACTCAGCTGCCGGTCATCGTTCATACCCGCGATGCCGATGAACGCACCATTGCGATTATTGATGAAGAACAGCAAAAGGGCGCCTTTCCAGGGCTGATTCACTGTTTCAGTGCCGGGCCAGGGCTGGCAAAATGTGCGGTTGGCCACGGCATGGCGATCTCTTTATCCGGTATTATCACCTTCAAGACCGCCGAAGACATCCGTGAGACAGTCAAATCTGTGCCGCTCGATCATATATTGGTCGAGACCGATGCGCCGTTTTTGGCGCCCATACCGCATCGCGGTAAGACCAATGAGCCGTCTTTTGTCGCTCATACCGCCGCCAAAGCCGCAGAAATCTTCGACATTGACGTCGAAACCCTGGCGCAACGGACGACCGACAACTTTTTCAGACTGTTTACCAAAGCCCAAAAACCATGACGTCGGTCCGGCCTAAGTGATGAAAGTGACGGTTTTAGGCTCCGGACATAGTGGTGGCACGCCGATGATTGGCGAAGGCTGGGGCAAAGCCGACCCAAAAAACCCTAAAAACCGGCGTTCTCGGCCCTCAATACTCGTTGAAGACGGCGAAACCTGTGTGCTTGTCGATACATCGCCCGATCTCCGCGCTCAGCTGCTGGCCGCTGAGGTCGAGCACATTGACGGCGTTTTATATACCCATGGACATGCCGACCATCTGCATGGCATTGACGATCTGCGCGCCATAAATCGAGCGATGAACGCGTGGATACCCGCTTATGCGGATGCAAAAACCTGGCATGATATTTCGGCGCGGTTTGGCTATGTGCTCGAGTCGCTGAAAAACGATGTGAATTTTTTCTATAAACCCTGTCTGACGCGCCATGACATTGCGGTCGGTGATCGATTTGAAATTGGCGGTTTTAAAATTGATGTTTTGGATCAGGATCATGGTTTTATGAAAACACTTGGTTTTCGCCTTAACGATTTTGCCTATTCGACCGATGTTGTCGACATGCCGGAGGAAAGTTTTGAGAAACTTAAAGGCATCGACACCTGGATGGTCGGCGCACTTTGGGAAGAACCGCATACCACGCATGCCGATGTCGACAAAGTTCTCGAATGGGCCGAGCGGGTCGGTCCACGAAAACTTATCCTGACGCATTTATCTCATCGCATCGACTTTGAGTCCGTCAGCGCCAGACTGCCAGATTTCGCCGCATTGGCCTATGACGGGATGGTTGTTGAGATCGGGAAATAACTTTTTCTAAAATACACGATGTATGTTCCATAACTCATTGATAATAAAATATAATATGAAAAAACAGAATTACTTTACATAATATATATTATGCGACAATATCTTATCCTTTCCATTGAGTTTAAAATGTCTATTAAGGGTCATAGTCATATGCCACGGTCCCAAATGCTTCGCATCTCATCATACTTGATGTCGTCCCTCGCATAGTTCTTTAGGACATCATTGGCACCATGGATAGTTAGCGCATCGATCGGGCGGCTTTGATCTCATTGCCCCTGATCCCTGCCGCCTTCAGAGCCTCTGCTGGTGCGCCCAACTTGACACCCCGGTCTTTCAGAGCTTGCAGTGCCACCTTGGTGCGCTCGGCTGTCCGCTTGCGCTCATCTTCTGCCACTGCGGCAAGTATATGGATGGTCAGGTCCGACGCAGATGGCATATCGGCGGCAACAAAGTTGATACCGCTATTTCATCATACGGCGCTGTAAATTCTACGTTCCGATTACGTCGACAGCTCCGGTACGACTGTAACAGAGCGCAGCAGTGGTGAGCGCGAAACAACCCCCTACTCTCAGGTTGAGGTGACCTTCACGCCCAAAGGATCCGGTACTGACGTTCGTCTTGTCCATACCGGCATTAGCACTAAAGATGCGCGTCTCGGAGTTGGTGGTGGTTGGGAGGCGGCCTTTACGAACTTGCTCGAGGTTGTTGGTGAACGGGATTAAATACTTCCACGCCTGAGTAACCAAATAAACACCAAAGCGGTGCCGAACATTGTCAGACTGTAGGTTGCCGCTGGGATGACGGCTGCCCCGCCGCCAAACAGCAAGGTTGCGACAGCGATCGCGAGGGTGCCGTTTTGCAGACCACATTCTATGGAAATAGCGATCTTTTGCGGCTGCCCGGAGCCAAACCATGCCGCAAGGAACCAGGCGAGGACCAACATAATGACATTGAGCGCAAGCGTGATTAGACCAGCCTGGGCATAGAAATCGACGATATTGGCGCGCTCTTTAAAAATTGCACCCAATAGTACGAGCACAAATAAAAGTGTAGATGCATTACGCCCTACCCCCTCAAAGCGCTCGGCAAAGCCTGCGGCAAAATGGCGCACCAAAAGCCCTAAAAGGACTGGTACTGTGACGATTAAGAACACGCTGAGCGCCGTTTTAGTAATAGAAACATCGCCTTTTGCCGCCTCGCCGATGAAATAGGAATAGGAAAACACGACGATGAGCGGAATCGTTAATACGCTTATCAGGCTGATAATCGCTGTTAGGGAAATGGAGAGCGCGACATCACCTTTCGCGAAAGATGTCAGAATATTTGACGTAACGCCGCCGGGCGCAGCGGCGATGATCATCACGCCAAGTGCAATTTCGGGAGAAACTGTCCAGATATTGAGTAGTCCAAACCCAACCAGCGGCAGCAGAAAGATTTGCGAGACCATGCCGACCAGGAAGTCTTTGGGCTGGCGGGCCACGCGCGCAAAATCTGCAACGGTTAGACCAATACCAAGTGTAAACATGATAAAGGCCAACGCCAATGGTAAGCCGATCGTAATAATGCCGCTCATCGAAGTATCCCCCTAGTTAATACATAGCCCACCGTGCGCATTCCGCACAGCCATTAAAAATGCCGAAAGATTCTTTGACTAATTGAGATTGGTCATCGCCGCGGACGCCAATCGTCGCGGTTGCTGTTTTAAGTGCAAACGGGCGGCTATCCAATGACGCAATCTTGCCCGTTACCACGGCAACGGCACCGGATAAAAGCCTAATCGCTGCATTGCCGGTGTCTTCTTTGAGAAAATACTCTTCAACGACAAAATTGGTGCGGGCGCCGAGATTGAACAGCGCATCATCAATCATCACAATCTCAAGTCGACTGTCTTTCCCTGTCGAGATTACATCTCCCATAAAGATCGCTGATTTGGGCTGCAATATCCGCGGCACAGCGTCCTGAATTGCGATCGCAGACCCTTTTAGCTTGGAGACACTGCCGACAACTTCATCAGTTTCATTTACTATTGCCGCGCTGGTCAGCACGACAACCAGGGCAATTGTGCTCAGAGAAATCAGGTGAGATTTTATTTTACCGATCATGCGAATGCCTCGTTCATTTGGGGTCATTTTAGTGTATGAAATTAAGACAATAGACCTATGTAACATATCAATGGTGGGAATCTATTATTATTCCCCAAACAGTATGAAAAATGGATGAATTAAACGCTAAAGATCGCCGCGGTATTGAGCGGCTAAAGTACATTATGGAGCGACTTCGCGATCCCGAGTCTGGTTGTCCCTGGGACATCGAGCAAACCTATGCCACCATCGCGCCTTATACGATTGAAGAAGCCTATGAAGTTGCGGATGCGATTGATCAGCAAGACATGCCCGCGCTCAAAGACGAATTGGGTGATTTGTTGTTGCAGGTCATCTACTACACGCAAATGGCAACGGAAGAGCAGATATTTACCTTCGACGATGTCGTTGAAGCGATCAGTGATAAAATGGTTCGCCGCCATCCTCACGTGTTTGGATCCACTGACGTTGGAAGCGCGGATGCGCAGACACTGGCCTGGGAAGAACAAAAGGCTAAAGAGCGCGCAGAACAATCGGAAGCGGCGAGTGTGCTCAGCGGCGTTGCAAAAAGCCTCCCGGCTCTCCTCCGTGCGTTCAAGCTTCAGAAGCGGGCTGCACGCGTTGGATTTGATTGGCCGACAACTGCTGGCGCCTATGAAAAGCTAAAAGAAGAACTCGGCGAATTGTCAGAAGAGATCGATAAAAAACAGCAAGATAAGGAACTCTTATTTGAGGAATTTGGCGACGTCTTATTTTCAGCCGTGAATGTTGCGCGCAAATTAGGGATTGATCCAGAGGCGGCTCTGCGTCAGGGCAATGCGAAGTTCGAGTCTCGATTTAACTATATTGAACAAGCTCTCGAGAAGGCCGGTAAAACATTTGATGAGGTCTCTCTCGCGGAGATGGAAATCCTCTGGCAAGAGGCCAAAAATAAGCCATAATTACAAAATACAAAAATCGAGATTAAAGTGTTAAGCTATATCTCCAACCTCAACAGTGAAGCACATTGAAAATGTCATTTAAAAAAATATCGATCTTGGTGATCTCGCTTGTTTTCCTGTCGAGTTGTTATCTGCCTTCCAGTTTTGATGCCGAAATGGAGCTTTCTCGCCAAGGCCTCTAAAAAATTACCTTTGATGATACATCGTTGATCTTAATATTTTCCGTAATTTGCGCGATAAAAAATACAAAGAAGGCAGTGAAGAAGCGAAGATAAAAGTCAAAGCGGTCATTGATGATTTTAAACGCGATAAAGCGACAAAATCAGTTTCTTATTTTGTTAATCGGCGAATTAAACTTGAGGTATCCCAGCGCCCGCCACCCATCTCCTGGATTTCCCGATAAAAATTGCTGACGACTTCAGTCATCGGCAGGGTTGAGCCGTTTGATTTAGATTCTTCAAGCGCAATGCCTAAATCTTTGCACATCCAATCGACAGCGAAGCCAAAATCAAATTCGTCATCGACCATCGTGTTGCCGCGATTTTCCATTTGCCATGATCCCGCGGCCCCTTTTGAGATGACATCAACAACTTGTTTGCCATCGAGGCCTGCCTTTACGGCAAAGTTCAGCCCTTCGGATAAGCCTTGCACCAAGCCAGCGATGCAAATCTGGTTTGCCATTTTTGTCAGTTGGCCGGAACCCGCAGCCCCCATCAGCGCAACGGCCTTAGCATAGACATCCATCACCGGCTGGGCGGCATCAAAAGCTGCCTGATCTCCGCCTACCATGACTGTCAGAACACCATTTTCGGCACCTGCTTGGCCACCTGATACCGGCGCGTCCAAAAAACCAAATCCTTTTTCTTTTGCGGCGGCCTCGATTTCTCGGGCAACGTCTGCAGAGGCCGTCGTGTGGTCGATAAAAATGGCGCCCTCTTTCAGGCCAGCGAGAATACCGTCATCACCGTAAACGACACTTCTAAGATCATCGTCATTACCGACACAGGCGAAAACAAAATCCGCAGTTTCAGCAGCCTCTTTCGGCGTGGCATGGGCTGAACCAGTGTAATCTTTTGCCCATTGTTCGGCTTTGCTTGCGGTGCGGTTATAAACCCGGATCGTGTGTCCGGCTTTCGCGAGATGCCCTGCCATCGGGTAGCCCATAACGCCCAGTCCTACAAATGCAACGGTGAAAGTACTCATAACGTATTATCCCCTAAATTTTAGGTTGATAGTGTTCGTAATTTTTCGGTAGGGTCAAGACAGTCTAAAAGAGATCAAACGAACAACTCTCTCAGAACCAGCCATTCTGATTGGCTCGCGGCGGCCAGCAAATGTTTTCGGGTGGTTGGGCCAGGTGTGTAGGGTGATTGATCTTCCGTAAAAGCGGAATACCCGCCCGCCTCTGCATGCATCAAAATGCCGGCCGCATGATCCCAAGGTTTTAACATTCCGTATTCGGCAAAATGAAGAACACCCAAAGCTAAGTCTGTATACTCCCGGCCGACACAGCGATAGCGCACCATATCCCCTGGAATTTCGGGTGACGGACGTCTTTCATCCAGGCGTTTGAAGTGACGTTTGCTCACCGAACCTTTCATATCGTTAGCACTCGGTGAGGGCGCTATTTTGAGACGCCTTTCGTCAGCCCAGGCGCCCTGCCCTTGACTGGCGAAATACATTGTCCGGCTCAGTGGATCATATATCCAGCCAGCCAATGTCTCTCCCTTTTGGCACAATGCGATGATAACCGCGAAACAGTCTTTGCCATTTGCAAAGTTCCGGGTTCCATCCAGCGGGTCAATAACCCAAACTGGTTTGTCGCTTTCCAGGCGGTCCAATATAGACGGATCATCGGAGGCAGCCTCTTCTCCGATAACCAAACTGTCCGGCATTAATTCTGTCAAGGCATCCGTCAGGCGTTTTTCAGCGCGGATATCAGCGGTGGTTACAATTTCACCTGAGTCTTTGTCACTTATTTCGTGATCTTTAAGTTTACGAAACAGCGGCAATATTTCGATTTCCGCTGTTTCTTTAATGATCGCTGAGACTTGGTGTGGCTCTGGCAGCATTAAATCACACTTAGCCATTGAGTTTGCTTAAGGCGCATAGATATCTCGATCACGGTGATAGCTGTCTGTGAAAATCTGGTGTAGCCTTTCAGCCTCATCATTAAAATCGCCTTGTTGGATTAAGGAAATAACAACATACACGGCAAATGTGGCAGCTTCTGCCTTGCCGTGCAAATCATGAGTTTCAGCAATTTCTTCCAGATATTCATGAATGTTCTTGCGCGCCATGATGTTCAGCTGACTTTTGACGAATTTGTTTTTGTAGCGCCATTTTTGCTGCGCTTCTACAGTTGCCATAGCTAAATCCTCCATTTTCTACTAGTAGATATACTATTAGCGTGAAACAGGCAAATCAATGGGTGAAAACGCAGTTCCGACAGAATGGTTGAGCTGGATGGAGGATTGATTTAGTGGGTGATTTTCTTTTGCTCGTAG
This sequence comes from uncultured Rhodospirillaceae bacterium, assembly GCA_913054205.1. Taxonomy (GTDB): domain Bacteria; phylum Pseudomonadota; class Alphaproteobacteria; order Rhodospirillales; family UBA2165; genus TMED23. Next base: position 858 of record CAJXJM010000075.1, on the reverse strand, counting down.
CGGGCAATATCTTCGGGCTCTAACATAATTTTTAGCTCGACCCATGCTTCTCTATCGTGGCGTTCTTTGACCTCGCCATGATCATAAAGCCACGTCAACAAGGCACCATCTTCCCAACTGACTTTCAAATCGACCTCTTGACGCCGAGCATTCAGCCTATCGTCAATTGATTGCAATAATTCGCCGAAACCTTCTTTGGTGATCGCAGATATCAAAACCATTGGATCGTTGTGGCGCTCGGCGCGGGTATGTTGAAAGTCCCGTTCTTCAGAGGTCAGAAGATCAGATTTATTCAGCACTTCGATTAAAGGAATTGATTTACCATTAGACTTAGTTTCGAGATCACTTTCGTCACTCACGCCAAGATTTTTGAGTACTAGTTCGACATCATTTTTTTGCGCATTTGTGTCTAAGTGTGAAATATCCCGAACATGAAGTAGTAGATCCGCCTCCACGACTTCTTCAAGTGTTGCCCGGAAGGCTTCCACCAATTCATGCGGCAGATCGGAGACAAAACCCACAGTATCGGACAGGATCGCTTCGCGCCCGGATGGTAATTTCATGCTGCGCATTGTCGGATCAAGCGTTGCAAATAATTGATCTTCTGAAACAACGTCGGCATTGCTGAGGGAATTGAACAATGTCGATTTGCCGGCGTTTGTATAACCGACCAAGGCAACTACGGGATATGGCACACGTTTGCGCGCTTGGCGGTGAAGCTGGCGGGTTCTTTTCACATCTTTTAATTGCCGTTTAAGGATGGTGATGCGCTCGTCAATCAGTCGGCGATCAGACTCAATCTGGCTTTCACCTGGCCCGCCCATAAAACCAAATCCACCGCGCTGTCTTTCCAAATGG
>CAJXJM010000074.1 GCA_913054205.1 uncultured Rhodospirillaceae bacterium | reverse complement strand
CAATGGGTGAGTATATTGACGGTCTTGCCATTTTTTTTGGCAGCGATTTCTTTGATGATCTCCACACCGTGCTCGCCGATGTTCGAGCAAATCTCGACATCCTCATCACAAATCTCGGCGGCACGTTTGTAAGCCGCCGCCTCGCGTTCACTCAACGGCAGAGGCTCGAGCAAAGCTTTCATATCATCCAACGCCCAGCGCAAATTGACCGCCGTTGGCCGCGTCGCAAATAAGTGATCGTACATAGAGGCGAGATTTGCATCAGAGGCATCTTCGCGCATTGCCAGCGCGGCGCCGTAAGCCGCTGTCGCGCCGATTAGCGGCGCCCCCCGCACCCGCATGTCTTTGATCGCGATCGCCGCGTCTTGCATCGTCTCAAGCCGCACCGTGACAAACTCATGCGGCAGCTTGGTCTGATCGATGATCTCTGCCGCCCAGCCGTCTTCTGCGAGCCAGATCGTCCGGTAAGGCGTGCCGTTGACTTCCATTATTCCAGCACCCTGCCCGCAACCGCGTCGAGCTTCGCCAGCACATCTGGATCACGTGCATCCGGCGATGTGATCAGCGCGTTATCAAGCGCGGTGTGGCAGCCATCGGAACAAAGTTCGGTGCGGCCGGAAAGTTTAGGCGCAACTTCTTTGACCAAAGACGCTGCGTTTGCTGCATTGCCGAGCAGGACCTTAATAATCGCATCGACCGTCACGTCATCATGATCCGGATGCCAGCAATCAAAGTCTGTCACCATCGCCACCGTCGCGTAACACATCTCGGCTTCGCGGGCGAGTTTGGCTTCCGGCATATTGGTCATGCCGATCACATCACAACCCCAGGATTTATAGAGTTGCGATTCTGCGAGGGTCGAAAATTGTGGGCCTTCCATCGCCAAATAGGTGCCGCCGCGCTGGGTTTTGATACCGAGCGTTTTTGCGCCTTCTTCCAGAGCATCACCGAGCCTGGAACACACCGGATGACCAAAGCCGACATGAGCGACCATGCCGGTCTCAAAAAAACTTTTTACACGGGCAAAGGTGCGATCAATAAACTGATCAACGATGACGAAGGTGCCGGGATCAAGCTCTTCTTTGAACGAGCCACAGGCCGATAGCGACAATATTTCGGTAACACCGGCGCGTTTCAAAGCATCAATATTGGCCCTGAAATTTAATTCTGATGGCGGGATTTTATGACCGCGGCTATGGCGCGGCAAAAACACCAACTGCTGCCCTTCTAATTCTCCAAATAGAAACTCATCCGAAGTTTCACCGAACGGACTTTCGATCCGCTCCCAGCGGGTGTTGGTGAGACCGTCGATCTCGTAAAGACCACTGCCACCGATAATGCCGATAATTGGTGTTTCTGACATGTCGAAGCCTCTATTCAGATATTATTTTTGCTTTTTCGATGATCACCTGTTTTGTCGGCACATCGGTTGGGAACGGTCCACCGGATCCGGTCTCCATCCTGGAAATACGGCCAACAATGTTCATGCCGTCAATAACCCTGCCAAAGGCGGTATAGCCCCAGCCTTGCTCGGTCTTGGAGCGATGATTGAGTCCGCCATTAAACTTCAAACTGATAAAAAACTGATTTGTCGCGGAATGCGGATCATTTGTCCGTGCCATCGCGATGGTGCCGCGTTCATTTGATAGACCTTTGTCAGCTTCGTTCTCAATCGGCGCGCGGGTTGGCTTTTTGTCATAGTTTGCCTCAAAACCTCCGCCTTGGATCATGAAGGATTTGATCACACGATGAAAAATCAGACCATCATAATGACCATCCCGGACATATTGCATAAAGTTCGCAACCGTATTGGGCGCGCGGTCCGGCTCCAGCTCCAACGTGAAATCACCGACATTGGTTTTGAAGTGAACTTTTGGTTTGCCTGCTGCTTCCACGTTACTAACAATCGCAAAGACTGCCAAAAACGGCAGCACGAACATGAGTAATTTTTTCAATTTTATAGTCTCCCAATTTGATGCACCCCATTTTACAAAAAGAAAAGGCGTTCAGACAGACTAAACTATCTAAACGCCTCCCCTTCGGAAACTGTTTTTTTAGTGCAGTTTTGCCCAAACCTGGCGTTTCACCGCATAGAGCAGAGCGGTAAAGACAAATAGGAACAACATTACTTTGATGCCCATCCGCTTGCGCTCTTCCAATTCAGGCTCGGCTGACCAAATCAAAAAGGCAGTGACGTCTTTTGCCATTTGTCCAACAGTGGCTTTGGTGCCATCCGCATATTCAACACCATCATCACTGAGCGGCGCTCCCATCGCAATTTGCGATCCTGAAAAATACGGATTGTAGTTCATGCCTTCAGACAATTTGAATCCTGACGGCGCATCTTTATAGCCGGTCAACAAGGCATGGACGTAATTTGGCCCATTAAGCCGGGCTTTGGTCATCAAAGTGAGGTCAGGTGGCAATGCACCGGCGTTAGCCGCACGTGCAGCGAACTCATTTGGATAAGGCGAAACGATCCGGTCAAACGGTTTACCTGGACGCACGATAAGCTCGCCGTCATCATGGGTATCACCGTCTTCATTGGGACCGGCAGCAACTTCAGCTTCAGCAGCGATTTTTTTCACTTCCTCTGGAGAAAATCCGATTTCCTCAAGATTGCGATAAAACAATAGACGCACAGAGTGGCAGGACGCACAGATTTCACTGTAAACCTGAAAACCGCGTTTCAACTGCTTGCGATCAAAAAAGCCAAACAAACCATTGGTCGTCCAGTCTTGTGAATTAATTTCGGCGCCGCCTGCGGCCCGAACTGAGCCAACGTTTACACTGCTGGAAAAAGCAACCACGAAAGCAGCTAGGATAATTACTTTTTTAAACATCAGCTGCCCTCCTTTGCATCAGATCCGCCGGCGGTAACCGCCGCGCTAATACTATCTGGCAAGGGTTTGGTTTTCTCAAACTTACCAAGCAAGGGCATGAAAACCACGAGATGGAGGAAGTAGTAGGCTGTTGCGATGCGTCCAATCAGCAGGAAGTTTCCTTCTGCGGGTTTGGCGCCCATAAAGCCGAGAATGATCGTGTCGATGACAAATATCCAGAACAGCCAGAAATAGGTTGGTCGGAACCTTGCACTTCGAACTTTGGAAGTATCCAGCCACGGCAAAACCATGAGCAAAAGAATAGAGGCAAACATACCAATCACACCAGCCGTCTTGGCTGGAATAATCACCGGCAATATACCCCAAACATCAATGAAGTTGTCCGGCACCGCCCGCAAGATTGCATAATACGGCAGGAAGTACCATTCCGGCACAATATGCGGTGGCGTTACCAGCGGATTGGCTTCAATATAGTTATCCGGCTCGCCAAAGAAGTTCGGCGCGAAGAACACAAACCCTAGATAAACGATCAGGAAAACGCCGACGCCGAATGAATCTTTAGCGGTGTAATAGGGATGAAACGGAATTTCGTCCTGATCGCCTTTGACCTCAACGCCAAGCGGATTACCCGATTTATGGGTGTGGAGCGCCCAAAGATGGACAAACACCAAACCAAAAATCACAAACGGCAACAGATAATGCAGCGAGAAGAACTTATTCAATGTTGGGTTATCAACTGAGAAGCCGCCCCAAAGCCACTGCACAATCGCTTCGCCGAAGAACGGAATAACCGAGAACAAATTGGTAATCACGGTCGCGCCCCAGAAGCTCATTTGGCCCCACGGCAACACATAGCCCAGGAACGCCGTTGCCATCATGGCAAGGAAGATCATAACGCCGATGATCCACAGCAATTCGCGGGGATTTTTGTAAGAGCCGTAATACATGCCACGAAAAAGGTGAATGTAGACGACAATAAAGAACATCGAACCGCCGTTCATATGAAGATAACGGATCAACCAGCCATAGTTGACGTCACGCATAATGCGCTCGACCGAATCAAAGGCCATTGACGTATGGCCGGTATAATTCATAGCCAAGACGATGCCGGTGGCGATCATAATCACCAAAATCATGCCGGCGAGAGAACCGAAGTTCCACCAGTAGTTCAAATTTCGAGGTGTCGGATAGGTAATGATCGAATGATCGAGGAAGGTGAACACCGGCAAACGGTGATCGACCCATTTAATAATTGGATTTTTCCAGGTTGGCGTGCTCATGTTTTGGCTCCCTAACCTATGAGAATATTTGTATCATCGATGAATTTATAGGGTGGAACCTGTAAATTCTTCGGTGCCGGACCTTTGCGGATGCGTCCGGAAGTATCATAATGCGATCCATGGCAGGGGCAGAACCAGCCATTAAAATCACCCTTTACATCACCGCTTTTCTGGCCTGATGGAATGCAGCCGAGATGCGTGCAAATCCCAACTAAGATCAGCCACTGATCTTTTTTGACACGATCTTTATCAGCCTCAGGATCTTTCAAATCCGCCAAATTAACAGCTTTTGCGGCGGCTATTTCTTTTGCGGTACGCCGACGAATAAATACCGGCTTGCCGCGCCAAATCGCCGTAATACTTTGTCCGACCTCGACCGACGATATATCCAGCTCGGTTGACGCCAGCGCCAACACGTCTTTCGATGGATTCATACTGTCAATGAAGGGCCAGACTGCCAAGACCGTGCCTGCGGCACCGACGGCAATCGTGGAGTTTAACAGAAAGTCGCGCTTGGAATCGTCGTGAGACTCATCATGAGAATCTTTTTCTGTGCTTTCTGCGGTAGAAGCTGTGTCAGCCATGTCTACTTCCTTTTTCACACCGGATATTTCCGGATGTTCAGTCCTTTGTAAAAGTTCTCAAAACATAGACTGGGAATTATTTTTTGAATTTACATAGTCCAGGCCATTGAATGGGCCAAGGTATAATGCAGAATACTTCATTAGAAAAGGCCAAAAAGCCTAAATAATGTTCAATTATTGGGGAATTAGGGTCAATTTTTTGTCGCATTAAATTGATAATAAAGGTCATATTTTCATGCGTTTAGCGCTTTTTGAGCCGGATATCCCGCAAAACACCGGGACAATACTGCGGTTAGCCGCTTGTTTTGGCATTGGTGTAGATATCATCGAGCCCTGCGGCTTCGTCTTTAGCGACCGACGCCTGAAACGAGCGGGCATGGATTACATCGAGCAAGTCGAGCTTAGACGGCACGAATCCTGGGCCAAGTTTTTCGAAGATAACAATAAACATGAACGAATCGTTCTGCTCACGACAAAAGGCGAAACCTCTCACACAGACTTTAAGTTTCAGGCGACGGACATTTTATTACTCGGCAGGGAAAGCGCCGGCGTGCCGGTTGACGTACATCAAGTCGTTGATGCCGAAATTCGTGTACCTATGATGCCAGAAACGCGAAGCTTGAATATTGCTGTTTCAGCGGCGATGGTGTTGGGAGAAGCGTTGCGTCAAACAGATGGATTTCCAATGTAATGCCCGAAAAAATGCCAGAAAAAATGCCGGAAAAAATGAGCGATATAGAAACTCAACAAAAAACCGCGCGCGCGTGGTTTGAAAGTTTGCGCGACGACATTTGCAGCGCCTTTGAAGCCATCGAAGATGACGTCACTGGCGCAGATGAAATCATGACGCTTGAGCCGGGTCGCTTTGAACGTAAAAGCTGGGACCGACCGGAAGGGCAAGAAAAAGGCGGCGGCGGCGGCATCATGTCTGTCATGCGCGGCCGCGTGTTTGAGAAAGTCGGCGTCAATGTATCGACCGTCCACGGCGAATTTTCAGAGCAATTTCGAGCTTCCATGCCAGGTGCTGAAGAGGATCCCCGCTTTTGGGCGTCAGGGGTATCTCTGGTTGCCCATCCGCGCTCCCCGCGCGTACCCATCGCCCATATGAACACGCGCATGATTGTCACCACCAAGCAATGGTTTGGCGGCGGCGGCGACTTAACGCCAGTGTTCCCTTTAGATCAGGATACGGCTGATTTTCATGGCGCGTTTAAGGCCGCCTGCGATGGCCACGATGAGAGCTACTATCCGAAATATAAAGAATGGTGCGACGAATATTTTTTTCTGCCACACCGCGATGAAGCACGCGGCGTAGGCGGCATCTTTTATGACAATCTCAACACCGGCGATTGGCAGGCTGACTTCGCCTTCACGCAGGATGTCGGCAAAGCTTTTAAAAATATCTACAACGAACTCGTCCGCCGCCACATGAATGAAAGCTGGACCGAAAAAGATAAAGCAGCCCAACTCATCAAACGCGGCCGCTATGTCGAGTTCAACCTCATCCATGACCGCGGCACCAAGTTCGGCCTGATGACCGGCGGTAATACCGAAGCGATCCTGATGTCACTGCCGCCAATGGCCGCTTGGGAGTGACAAAGGGCATCGCATTTTTCCTACTTTTAAATTGGATTTAATTTAACTCTATTTTTTGAGGAACGTAAATGACAGCCGTCACATATAAAACCACTGATAAATCTATCGATAAATCTATTGGCCTTCCCGCCACCAAGATAACATCACGCCGCCGGCGACCAGTAGCAGGAATAATAGCGCTGGAAATAGCGGCACTTGGCGGACGCCGGTCACCGTATAGGCACCATTGTTGACCATGCCAAACCAGCCATTACCGGCGCCGCTACGACCCGGCTTGGTGCGGCGGAAATCCGGAATACCCTCTGATATCCAGGCAATGCCGCCGCCACTTGCTTTAACCAAAGGCTGAATAACCTCGGGCGAGGCGCGAAGATCCGAAAGCTCGGCAGGATTTAGCTTGCCGACAGCCGCCAAAGTCTGCCGCTGGCCATCTTCAATTTTATAAAGGCCGGTTTCATCTGCAGTTACGGTCACACTCGCCGCGCCATTTTTATTTTCCTCGAGCTTTAAAACGGTTTTTTTGCCGGACGGAGCTGTGAGCGTGATAGGGGGATGCGACGGCTCCAAGGAACGGCGCTCAATCGTCAGCTCCCTGCCGTCGACCTTGGCGCGCAAATCCTCTTCCTCTAAATCAGGCTCCTTCATCAACCAGTGAGACAAGCGGCGCAAAAGCTCTGCATGCGGCCCACCGCCGTCATAACCTCTTGCCCAAAGCCAGATTTGATCACTCATAAATTGGGCAACGCGGCCTTCGCCAACTCTGTCGAGGATCAATAGCGGTTTGCCTTCCGCGCCGTTCATCAATGTATGGCCTTTTCGCGCCACCGCATCTATTTGGCGGAACCAACGGCCCCATTTCGGCTGCTTGCCTGTTGAGACTGCCGAGCCCGGCAATCCGCCGGTTACTGGATGGCGGCGGCCTTTTTCAGTTAATGTAGCGCGGAATCCCGTTTCGATCACAGGTCCGGAAGGCTCACCCGGCAAAATTTTTCCAAGCGGGGTGTGATAAAGACTGCGAACGCCGGCAAAGTCCGGCCCAACGGCGGCTAAAACGGCACCGCCTTTTTGCACATATTGCTCAATGTTCTGAAAATAGTTGGGCGGCAAGACAAAGCGAATGACATAACGATCGAAGACAATCAGATCGAATTCATGCAGTTTGATCTCAAACAACTCGCGGATAGGAAACGAGATCAGCGCCAATTCATTGAGCGGTGTGAAATCGTTTTTCTCAGGCGGGCGCAAAATCGTAAAATGCACAAGATCAACGGAAGGGTCAGATTTCAAAAGATTGCGCCATGTGCGCTCGCCAAGATGGGGCTGGCCTGACACCAACAACACCCGCAAGCGATCCCGCACACCATTGACCGTGATAACAGCGCGATTGTTGGCGAGTGATAATTCACGCGCCATCGCTTGAGCTTGCAATTCAATAATCATCGCGCCGCCATGATCGACCGGCACGGAAATTGATTTGCTTTGACCAATCGGCACAGTGGTTTCAATAATTTTTTTGCCATCAATTTTGAGCTTCAAAGCAGCGCTACCGGATGCTCCACCTGACCTTTTTGGATTGTCCTCAATGCGAACGCGGATTTTAACTTTTTTACCGACAATGCCATAGGCCGGCGCGCGTTCGATGACCAAACGGCGATCCCGCTCATTTGGCTTTCCCGTCAATAAAAGGTGCAAAGGGCGTTCGAATTTTTGATCTTTCGAATTTGGCGTATCGTGCACTTGGCCATCTGAAATAATGACCGCGCCAGCGAAACGTCCTTTCGGCAAATCAGCGAGCGCCCGGTTGAGCTCTCCAAATACTTCCGTGCCATCCTCGGTTTCCTGCCCGCGAATAACCCGAATTTGCAGATTTTTGTACTTCGCCAAACTTGCCTGCACTTGCTTGAGCGCAGCTTTCAATTGCGCGCGCCTGTCGCCGGTGTTTTGGCTGGAGGATTCATCGACGGCGATAATGGCGATATCGGGCTGTGCAGTCCGGTTCTCGCTTTCAAGATGAGGATTGAACAGCGCGAAGACGAGAATGCCGAGCGCCGCCATGCGCAGCACGGAGCCACGCGCACCTCTGAAAATGCCAAACACCAAAAGCGCCAACGCGATGCCGCCAAGCAGAGCAATAATCTCCCAGGCGATGAGGGGCGAGAACCCAATGCCGGTAAGGCCGATGCCGCTCATGATATCCATTATTGGCCGAGCCTTTCCAAAATGGCGGGCAAATGGACTTGATCGGCTTTGTAATTACCGGTGAGGACATACATCATCAGATTGATGCCAAATCGATAAGCCATTTCGCGCTGGCGTTCACCGCCCGGCACAACGGGATAAAGCGGCTTGCGAGCTTCATCCATCGCCCAGGCTCCGGCCCAATCATGGCCGCCAACAATAATCGACGAAACGCCATCATTGGCGCGCTCGGCTGCCTGGCTGGTGGATCGCTGCACCCAAACCCGGCCCCCAGTCCAGCGTCCTGGAAATTCGCGCAATAAATAATAGGCTTTGGTCAGCACATGATCCGAGGGAATTGCCGTCATCGGCGGCACATCCAGATGGCGGGCGATCTCCTCTAAACGATCCGCACCAACACCGCCGCCCGAACTATCTCGCGTATCGAAAAAGATCGTGCCGCCGTTTTTGAGATAGCGGTTTAGTTTTATCGCTGGCGCCGGCTCGATCACG
>CAJXJM010000073.1 GCA_913054205.1 uncultured Rhodospirillaceae bacterium | reverse complement strand
TAAACATTGTTCTTCCAGAGAGATAAGGATCACTTTGTTCCGGTCACTTAGGTTACACTTATAACCCTTTGCAGGAGAGCAAAGATGCCTTGGCGAGCGTGTACTAAGATGGATGCAAAGCTAAAATTCGTTGCTCGTTTGATTTTCTCTCGAAAGCGGTCTTGGATTCTTCGTAACATGGTCTCAGCTGCGGCAATTAGCGACTGATAGCATATAGTCAATGCCGATAGTGTCATAGACGGTGTCCGTCAGTCATCAAACATCGTATCGGGTAGGAATGTGGCGATTTCCGGGAATGCGACGAGGATGATCAGGCAGACGCCCATGGCGATCCAAAAAGGCCAGATGCCACGGAAAATAGTGCCCATGGGAACATCTTGGGCGACGCTTTTGACGACGAACACGTTGACACCAACCGGCGGGCTGATAAGGCCCATTTCCAAAACGATGACCACGACTATGCCAAACCAGATGGGGCTCATACCCAGCTGGGTGATGACTTCGAACACCACGGGCAAAGTCAGTACCAGCATTGCCAGACCCTCAAGGAAGGTACCGAGCACGATATAGATTCCCAAAATCAGAAAAAGAACACCCGTCTTGCCGACATCCAAATTAACCAGGAAAGTCACCATGTCGGCGGGCAGATGGGTCAGCGCCATGAACGGAATAAAGACATGGGCACCGATAAGTATCATGAAGACGGTGGCGGTGGTGCCTAGGGTCTGCAGAATGACAAATTTCATTTTTGCGCGGTCCAGGGACTTCCGGTACAGCGCCACCAGGAAAGTCAGTACCGCGCCGACTCCCGCCGCTTCAACCGGGGTAAAGATGCCCATATAGATGCCGCCGATGGTCGCCAGGACGATACCGACGATAGTCACCGAGCGGCGCAGAGATGCCCATCTTTCCGGCATGCTACTCACCGGCCCTACGGGGCCCAGTTCAGGCTTAATACGGGTAACGATGGAGATGGCGATCAGGAACAAGCAAGTCAGCAAAATGCCGGGAATGATGCCCGCCATGAACAAACGGCCGATGGATTGCTCGGTCAAAATGGCGTAGATGATCAGTCCGGTCGATGGCGGGATCAGGATGCCGAGAGTGCCGCCGGCAGCCACCGCGCCGGTGGCCAGGCTGTCGGCGTAATTGAAGCGCTTCATTTCGGGCAACGCCACCCGGCCCATGGTTACGGCAGAGGCGATCGATGAACCGCTAAGCGCGGCAAAGCCGGCGCAGCCGACGATGGTTGCCGAGGCTAATCCGCCTCGCCAATGGCCGACCCAGCAATAAGCAGCGTTAAACAGGTCACGGCTCATGCCTGACACGCCGGCCAGGTTACCCATTAGCACGAACAGTGGAATGACGGTTAAGGGCAGGGTCACCGAAATCTCAAAGGCTTCGCTGCCGAGTGTGCTCAGCGCGGCGCCGTATCCATTCATGGCGGCGGTGCCGAAGAAGCCGACCACCAGCATCGCCATGGCCACAGGCACCCGTAAAAACAACAAGGCGAAGAGCGCAATAAGTCCGATGAAACCGATGGCAGTTTCCGACATTTAACTTTTTTCCCTGTTACAGATCATTTGAGGGGCCGGTCGACCCGCTTAAACTGCGGCCCCGTATCAGCGCCACCATTTCGAAGATGAGCACCAATCCATAGAGCGCCATGCCAAAGGCGAGGATCCAGAAAAACGGCTTCAAGGTGATTTCCAGGGAACTGGTGGTTTCTCCATAGGCCGCTGCGTTGAAGCCGCTTTCAATCAACATCCAGACTAAAAGGCCCATCATTATGGAACCCAGAAACTTTACCAAAATATCGGTCCAACGAGTAATATTGGGCCCTGAAACGATGCTCAGAATTTCGACCACCACCTGACCGCCGGTGCGCCCGCTATGGGCGACGGCGAAGGCGACAGTTGAAACCAGAAAAACTTGATTGAAATCGTCGGCGCCGAAAATGGGTGAATTGAAAACGTAGCGAAACGTCACGGCGACGACGATCAGTACCGCCAGCCCGAGAACCATTGCGCCGCCGGCAAATAAAGCGATGAAGCCGACCAGGCGATCAAGGAATGCGAGCGCCGGGTCAGCTTCGTTAGTTTTTTCTGACACTTAGTTTACTCAGTTATTTTCGCGTGTTGACACCTTACTGGGTGGCGGCTTTGTAGATCGCCCGCGCCGGAATGCCCTTCTTTTCTTTGGCAGCCAGGAAAGCCTCGACCGATTTTTCCGTGGCTGCATCAAACTCCGCGATCGCCTTTTTCGACAACTGGGTGAACTTGACGCCTTTTTGCTGGTTTTTGGCGGTGGCCAATTGCTTGGCATCGATGCCGCCCCAGTAATTCGCCGCCATCATGGAATATTTTCTCCCGGTATGTTTGTTGACTGCAGCTTGGTGCGATTTCGACAGGCCGTCCCAGACCTGTTTATTCAGGGCGATAAAGAACAACGATGTCGGTCCGCTCATACCGGCGGCGACATACTCACCGGGCTCAGACAGGCGCCACGGAACATACAAGGCACCAGGCGAAATATAGACGCCGTCGAGCACGCCGGTTTGCAGGGCGTTGTAAATTTTTGACACCGGCATATAAACCGCTGCCGCGCCCCACGCCTTAAGCTGAGGGATGTTGCTGGGCGAAGGTGCGCGGATTTTCAAACCTTTGATATCAGCCATTTTTGACACGGCTTTTTTGCGCGTAATCAAGACTGGCGGCCAGTTTGAAAACAGCGCCAAGACTTTGACCTTGGAGTATTCGGGTTTGAGGAACTTGTCGTAAACATTCCAAATTTTCCCGGTTACTTCCTGCGAAGATTTGCCGACGCCGGGCTGGCCGACGACCATGGTGCGCTGGAAGATAGTCGGGGTGTAGCCTTGAATGCCAAATGTGATCTCGGCGACGTTTTCAATAACGCGTTTATACTGCGCCACAGGACCCTTGCCCAATTGGCCGCTGGGGAAAAGCTTGAGGGTCAAGGACCCACCGGTTTCCGCTGCAATGGCTTTGGCTAGGGGTGGTAGAACGCCTTTGTTGATGGGATGCTTAGGCGACATAAAAGTTGCCATTTTTAATTCTTTAGCTTGAGCCATAGGCACCGTCAAGCCGCCGGCAACGAGCGCTGTGCCGAGAGTGGCGCCGATGGTGGTGAATATTACCTTCGAAATGTACATTTCTGCTCTCCCTTAAATGATTTGAACTATTTAAATTAGCCGATTTATTTAATTGTTCGCTATACTAACGAATTGAGTTTTATAGTCAATATTGCCTGACCGCTCTCAAGCAGTAAGCCGACTTTAATGGATGGACCGATTACAGCGATGCCGGCAATCCACCGATAGCCTCTATAATCTTCTTTTCAATCCAAGCCGAAAGCGCCAGCAAAAAATCATCCCGATCTTGCGCACCGACGATTTGCAGTCCGACCGGCATATCGTTCGGACCTTTAAAAACCGGTAGCGATAGGCAAGGCGTGTACATCAATGTCCAGAGGCTATTGAATGAGGGCGGAGGCATTGCCGCCAAATCCGTTTGAGCTTCTCCTTCTGCTGCTGGAGTGAGAAGAAGATCAAAATTCTCAAATACTTGCTTCAGGTCAATGCGGGTATGTGCTGCGACGCGGCGGGCCTCCTCAACTTCCTCATTCGAGCGTTCTTTTGCCTCCTCTGTGCGATCTCGGGTCCAGGGATTGACCTTTTCAAGTTGCCTGATGATCTCCTCCGGCAGGACGGATATTGAGTCTGCCCCGGTGAGGATCGGATGCGCCTGGTTTATTTCATCAAAATTGGCGGGAAAGTCGACGTCGTCTACCTGGGCGCCGGCGTCGCGGAGTATCGCGCTTACTGTATCGATCATGGCGACATTTTCGGCTCCCGCCTCGGGCCACAGTTTGGTCCGGCAAATGCCGATCCGGGGCTGGAAGTCTTTCGGCAGATTTAGCGATGCCGGCTGATCACCTGTCAACGCCGCGCGCATCAAGGCGATATCGGCAAGGCTGCGGGCAAAATGGCCCAATGTATCGATTGACGATTTCCACATTGGAATACCCGTTGGATCAAGGTTATCGTGGCTGGCTTTGTAACCATAGACGCCGCAAAGCGCCGCCGGCCGGATGACCGAACCACCGGTTTGGGTGCCGTTCGACAACGGGATCATATAATCCGCAACGGCGGCAACGGACCCGCTGGAAGAGACCCCCGGCGTGCTTTTGAGATCATGTGGATTAAGCGTATGCGTCGGATAGGGGCAGGCGAATTCCGTCGTCACCGTCTTACCGATGATCACCGCTCCCGCCCGCCGCAAAGCGGCGACTGTTGCGCAATCGCTCTTGGGCTGATTTCCCGCATACAGCTTCGATCCGTATTCGGTGGGCATATCAGCGGTATTCAGGATATCCTTGACGCCAATCGGCACGCCGTGGAGGTGGCCTCGCGGCGCTTCATTGTCGCAGGCGCGAGCTTGGGCAAGGGCGAGGTCGGTATCCAAAAATGCCCAAGCATGCACATCCGCGTCGCGGGCTTCGATCCGCTCCAGACAGTCTCTAACCAAAGCCTCCGAAGTAATCTCTCCGGCTGCAATTTTTTGAGCGGCCACCGTTGCGGTTAGAAGATTAAGCCCCGCAGGCCCCGCATTTTTCAGGTCCGGCATACTATGCTTTTCCTCCTTCAAAAACTGTATCAGTTTTGTTAGGGCGGGCAATCTATTTGGTGCAAAACAAACAATGTCCGTTGTGGGGTACGACCTCAACCGGTCGACGCAACACATGCGTTAAATCTCTCTCTTACTAAGTTTATCTTAAAGATATTGACCGCGCTACGGTGCTAAGCCAATCTCAAGGTCAAGATTGATGGAGGCTTTAATGGCAAAAATTCAACGGGGACCCGGTAACGTTCCGACGCGTCGCTGGGGCTCAGCCTATAAGGATTTGGTTTGGGCGTTGGGGATGAGTGACGATTATTCGCTATCTGCCGAAGAACAGGTCACGCGTGCCTACGAGAACCTCGATAAAGTATTGGCCGAGCTTGGCACTGACAAAACTCAAATTCTGTCAGCAACGGTGATCCTCAACGATATCAACAACAAGCCGATGGCAGACGAAGTTTGGGCCGACTGGATGAGTGACGATCCCGATCACTGGCCCGAGCGATCTTGCCACGGTGTTGACCTCCATGCGGGCAATGAAATTGAGATTAGGGTGGTTGCCGTTCGCCCTGATCCGGCGCAATGATCCGGGCGCGTAGTTAACCCCACACTTCTTCAGCGGTTTCAACAACGAGCTCAAGCTTGGCCATCTGGTCATTAAATGCAATGAGGTTGCCGGTATCAATGCTGGCAAAACCACATTGAGGACTGATGCCGAGGCGCTCCATCGCGACATATTTCGATGCCTCGTCAATCCGGCGTTTGAGCGTATCTTTATCTTCCATCCTCCCGAATTTCGATGTCACCAGACCCAGCACAACGTTCTTATCATCGGGCATGACTTCGAGAGGCTCAAACCCCCCAGAGCGATCATCGTCATATTCTAAAAACCAAGTATCTATGTGAACCACGGGAAATACCGCCTCCGCCAAACGCCGATAGCCGCCTGAGACGATCCAGGAACTGCTCGCATTGCCGCGACATAGATGCATCGACAAATGCGTGCTATCTTGGCGCTTATCAATACAGCGGTTCAGCACATCCGCATAGGTATGGATTAACTGATCCGGGTCCTCGCCGATATCGCGAAGATTATCGCGTGTGCGATCATCCAGGAAATACGTTAACACCGGATCATCGATCTGAATGTATCGACAGCCGAGCTTTTCAAGTCCGGCGATTTCGTTCTGATAAAATTGAACCACATCATCCCAAAAATGCTCCATGTCCGGATATGCTTTAGAGCTGACTTTAGGTCTGCCGCTATGGAAGTGAATGCGCGTCGGCGATGGAATAGTCACTTTGGATGTTTTTGACGTGCAGCTGGAGAGAACGGTGTAGTCTCTTTCCATCAAAGTTCTGTCGTGATGAATTTTATCGACCGTTTCAACGATCAACGGCACATAGCCGGAGCCTTTGTCATCACTGGTCTTAAATTCTGCGCCGACATCGGGTTCAGAAATATTAATACCGTTAATCTGACTGATAAAATCGATCCACCAATTTTCTCGGCGAAACTCGCCATCTGTGATGACATTGAGCCCCACACCTTCTTGAATTTTCACCACCTCACGAATGGCGTCATCTTCCAGTTCCTGCAATTCGTCGCGGCTAATCTCACCGGCTTTCCATTTAAGCCGGGCGTCGAGCAGGTTTTGTGGCCGCAAGAGGCTGCCGACGTGATCTGCGTGAAAAAAAGGTATGCCGTTGCTGCTCATTGCCCTCTCCTGAATTTAAATTTCCTGCACCCAATACTGAAAGTCGAGTTTTCGCGAAAGGACAGGATCTTCAATTTCAACTTTATAATTGTTGGCGCGGGTTTCCATGTCCAGATTCAAACCTGTCAGCAATTGGATGTTCCCGAGCAGAATATCATCTTCAATGGAGCCGAAAATATCACCGAAAGTGCCTTGTTGAATTAATTCATTGTCATCTCCGTTGATAGCAAAATTTCGCAACTTCAGTTCTGCCACGTGGTCAGCGATATCGCTCAATCGCCATGCTTGCCGGCTAAGAGGTTTTACACAAGATAACCGATTGACGGGCTCATCTCGGTTACCGTGATTGGAAGCGACACTGAGCAGCGTTCCCGCGCCCGCGCCTACTAAAACAATCGCCGCATCCGGCACCGTGCTGCCACCAACCACTTGAATTTCGACATTTGTCGTAATGCGGTCGATTGGCGCAGCTGCGGTTTCCTCCCCTTTTAAAATCGACACGTGATCGATCAGCACATCCGGCGTCGAAACATTGTCGAGGTTATGGACGTGGGGACGATATATGAAGCTGCTTGCCATTGATGCTTATTCCGCCAGAAGAGTATTTATGCACTCATCGACCGTTCGGACATCGCCAAAGCTTTGCCAGATCGTCGTCAGGCCGGCCAAATGATCTTCATCATAACGGGCTGCATTGGCATCCGACACCATTACAGTCCGATAGCCAATCATCATGGCATCCCGGGCGCTGGTCTCACAGCAGAAATTGGTGGCCGTACCGGCGACCAGAAGATTTTCAATATCTTTTTCCTGCAGCCGGTCGTGAAGATCAGAGGAACCTTGTATGAACGAGCTAAAGCGGTTTTTGAGCGCGATGATATCTTCGTCTTTAACAACCAAATCGGAGAATAGTGCGTGGCCTTCACTGCCCTTGGTCAAACCGTCCTTATGAGCCTTCATTTTTTCCGGTGTAAAAAAGTAGTCGTGGTAGATCGGCCAAAGGCTGGGGCCATCCATTTCGTCGGCGACCGTCAATTGCACCCAAGCGACAACCCCGCCCTTGCCCCGCACGACATCGGCCAGCCGGTTGATGTTTGGGCAAATGCTGATGGCGGTTTCAACTTCGGCAACAAAAAAGTTTTGCATATCGATCACGATCAAAGCGGTTTTTGTTGGATCGAATTTATCAAATACATGCAGTTTTCCCCGCTTCGCCATGATCCTTTCAATGACGTAATCCGGCACCTCGACATTATGTGGCACTACAAATCTCCCTTTTCTAACTGGCCGGTGTGGACTGCCAGGCGATCATCCTGATTTCACCCAATTCCCGTTGCATTTTTTGCCAGTTCTCGCCGCCATCGGTCGAGCGATAAATCTGACCTAGTATCGTATGGCAGAAAATCAGATTGGGATCAGCCGGGTTGGTGGCAATCCACCAAATCGTACTGTTGACGTGACCCGGCAGGCCGACGTCCTCCCAGGTTTCACCAAAATTACGGCTGCGTAATAACAGACCGGTCTCGCCTGACGGCTTATCGCCAACCGATAAAAACATCACGCCGGAATCATCCGTGCGTTTTTTAATACAGCGCATATAAAGCCACGGCGCTTGGGGTATGTCATGATGCTGCCAGGTCGCCCCGTTATCCATGCTGAAATGGAGACCCTCTTCGGTGGAGCATAAGACTTTACGGCCGTTAGGCATATTATCGAAAAACACCAGATTATGGGTGTCGTCCGAGACCAGACCGTTGTTACATTTCTCCCATGTATGCCCAAGATCTGTCGTCTTAAAGACGCCATCAATTTCGATGGTGACCCAGACAGTTTCTTTCTCAACAGGATCAAACTGGATAGATGTAATGCGCGGTGTATTGATGAACCAACATTCCTTGTCATTACCCATCTCGCACCGGGTCCAGGTCACCCCACCATCGAGCGACCTAAAAATCTCAGCTGGCCGGGTGCCGGCAAAAATAATGTCGGGATCATGCGGCGCCTGCTCGATTTGCTGGATATGGAGATCATCCATCGGCGACGGCACATAGTTCCAGCGATCATCGCTTGGCGACCAACGATAGACACCGAGGTCCGTACCGGACAACACTTCCCCAGGCCGCTCGGGATGGACGCTCACCGACCAGCAGCGGGATTCATTATAAATGCCGCCGGTAGGCGTGAAGGCACGGTTCCAGCTTTCGCCAAGATCGTGACTAAACCAGACTGAATGGCCAATCGTTGCCGCGTAGGCGGTGACCTGCATGCGTGTTGAACCCCAATTGCCTCTTTGCGGTAAATCTTAGCGGTAATAGGGACTTGTTTCAAATAGATGTTTGACAAATAAAGGGTAAATCGTCCGCTCTTGGCTAAAAGCGGTTATTCATTGGTATCAATTTGATGTCTGCTTTGCGCGCGATAGCAGACCCTTTTAGAAACCTGCCACAATGTCCGTTTGTAGCCCAACGCAGCCATTAGATCGTCGCAAATTTCCAATCCTCATCACCTGTTTAGCGAGCTTGATGCACGTCTACAATATTGGCCGATCGGCACTATTAAAGCCGCCGAACATTGGTCTCCAATCCCCATAAATACCCCCAAAACACATTTCATGAACCATCATACTCTGAATTTATT